>NZ_JBGMEF010000017.1:0-76085 GCF_046365475.1 Anaerococcus kampingae | reverse complement strand
GGCTAGATCTTAGCCCCTATTCGATTGCTTGAATATGTTTTTAGGTATACCTAAAAATATATTTTGACAAAATAAATAAAGATGTTATAATAAACTTAAGAAAAATTTTAAAAGGAGTTATTATGACAAGGAAAATATTATTTAGCCTCTTAGCCTTACTAGTATTTGCAGGCTGCGGAGCTAAAACAAATAATACTGACAAAAGTTCAGAGACAAAAGAAGAAGTAAAGAGCGAAGAGAGTTCAGATCCTTCAAAGAAAAACATCACAGCTACAACCACCTTTATAGCCGATATGGTAAAGGAACTAATAGGTGATAGGGCTAATCTTTCAATGATTATCCCAGCTGGCGAAGACCCACACCTTTATGTGGCAAAGCCTGAAGATTATAATAAGATAAAGGATGCCGACCTAGTTTTATACCATGGACTTCACTTTGAAGGCAAGATGGTAGATGCCCTAGAAGCAAGTGGCTATGCAGTAACAGAGACCTTCCCTAAGGATAAGATTGGTCAAATGGACCAAGATGGGGAGACTATAGTAGACCCACACTTCTGGTTTGATATAGACCTATACAAGGAGGCCTTCACTAATACAGCTAACAAGTTAAAAGAGCTTTATAAAGATGATGAGGAAGTGATTAAAGAAATTGACAAAAACCACGACAGGTATATAAAAGAGCTCGATGATCTTGATGAATATAACAAAAAAGAGCTTGCAAAAATCCCAGAAGAGTCAAGATATTTAATCACCCCACATGATGCCTTCAATTATTTCTCAAGAAGATATAAGATTGAAGTATTAGCCCCACAAGGAGTTTCAACAGATTCTGAAGTATCAAATAAGGACCTTGAAGATACTGCAAGCTTTATAGCAGACCACAAGATTAAGGCAATCTTTGCAGAATCAACAACAAATCCAGAAAGAATGGAAAAATTAAGAGATGTTGTAAAATCTAAAGGTTTTGAAACAGAGGTAGTATCAGGCGAGGGTCAAGAGCTATATTCAGACTCCCTATCCAAAGAAGGCGGGGAAGCTGACACCTTTATAAAAATGTACAAACACAATGTAGACTTAATAGTAGGTAAGCTTAAATGAGACCTGCAATTGAAGTAAAGAACCTTTCCGTCTCTTACGAAAAAAACCAGGTACTTTCTAAGATAGACCTCACTATCCCCCTAAATTCAAGAACAGCCATAGTAGGAGCAAATGGAGCGGGCAAGTCCACCCTACTTAAGGCTGTTCTTGGCCTAATTAAAAAAGACTCGGGCGAGGTCAAGATTTTAGGCAAAGACCTTAAGGATGCCAAGCTTGACCTAGCCTATGTTCCCCAAAAAGATTCGGTCAATTGGAACTTCCCTATAAGGGTCTATGATGTTGTAAAGATGGGAAGATTCCCTTATTTGGGTTCCTTTAAGAAATTAAGAGCTATAGATAAGGAGAAAATCGACCATGCCATGGAAGAAATGGGCATAGCTGACTTAAAGGATAGGCAAATATCAAAGCTTTCTGGCGGTCAAAAGCAGAGGGTCTTTCTAGCAAGGGCCCTTGCCCAAGATGTGGACCTATACATCCTGGATGAGCCGCTCACAGGAGTTGATATCAAGACAGAAGAGATAATAGCCAAGGAATTTAAAAACCTCCAGGCCAAGGGCAAGACAATTATATCAGTCCACCACAATATCTACAGCCTAAATAGGTATTTTGACCACCTTCTAGTTTTAAATGGAGGAGTCCAATATTCAGGTCCTCTTAATGTGGATGGCATTGATAGTCAGATAGATAAGGGATTTAGGGGCTAATATGGATGTATTATTTTCATACTCATTTAAAATCATAGCCATAGGGACAATTCTCCTTGCTAGTCTTGCAAGCCTTGTGGGAATTATAAATGTCTACAAGGACCAATCCCTAATCGGCGATGCCATGGGCCATTCGACCTATGCAGGCCTTGTTTTAGCCTTCATCCTAACAGGTATGAAGTCTAGTTGGGTGCTATTGATTGGGGCCTGCCTTTCAGCAGCCCTTTCCTATTTTTTGATAGAATATTCAAGTAAGAATACCAAAATAGGACCAGATGCAAATATGGCCATATACTTATCTGGATTTTTTGGCCTGGGACTTGTTTTTAAGTCTTATATTCAGGGTAATCCTGCCTTTGCATCATCTAGGCAAGCTGGCCTTGATAATTATATCTTCGGTCAAGCTGCCTATCTTTTGGAAGATGACATCTGGCTAATAGGAGGAGTCCTTCTTATTGCCCTGATAATTTTTGCCATAAATTACAGGAACATCAAGGCCTATCTCTTTGATCCTGAATTTGCTTATATGGTTAATATAAATACCAAAATCCTGGATATCTTGGTATTATTTATCACAATCCTAACCATAGGTGTAGGTATAAAAGCTGTTGGAGTTATCCTAATAGCATCCTTTATGGTTCTACCGACACTCGCAGCTAGTAAGCTTTCACACTCCTTTGGCAGGGTTTTGGTCATATCCATTGTAATTTCAGCCCTTTCAGCCTTTATAGGTTCTTATATTTCGACAATCTTTAAAGGATTTTCGACAGGACCTACGATAATAATTATCCAGGCAAGCTTTGCCATCCTTGCCCAAATCATAAAAATTCTAAGGAGGAAGTAATGACAGATGCACTCATAGTTTTAATACTCACATCCATATCATGTTCGCTGCTTGGAATATTTTTGGTTTTAAGAAAACTATCCATGATGACAGATGCCATCAGCCACTCAGTCCTACTCGGCATAGTTTTGGCCTTTTTCCTAGTTAGGGATTTGGATAGTCCACTTCTAATAATCGGGGCAAGCCTTATGGGCCTAGTGACTGTGTTTTTGATAGAATCTATTGGCAAGCTCAAACTTGCCAAGCTTGATGATGCCACAGCCATAGTCTACCCGCTTTTATTTTCTATAGCGGTGATTTTAATTAGCAAATTTTTTAGAAATGTTCATTTGGACACAGACATTGTCATGATGGGCGAGGTCATCTTTTCATCCATGATAAGGACGCAAATTTTTGGGATAGAGATGTCAAAATCAATCCTTGAAGCGGCCTTAAGCCTAATATGCGTGATAGCTTTCATCGGCATATTTTATAGGAAATTAAAGATAGGAAGTTTTGATGAAGAATTTGCATCCCTTGTTGGAATTTCAACAGGTCTTATCTTTTATAGCCTGATGACAATTACATCCTTTGTGGCAGTTACATCCTTTAACAATGTCGGGGCAATAATTGTAATTTCATTTTTCATAGGGCCGGCTGCAATTGCTCTTTTATTTGCTAGAAGCCTTAGGGAAGCTTTCTTGTTAGCGACTCTTGCTTCAATTATAAATCCAAGCATAGGTTTTTATCTTGCCATTAATTTTAATGTATCCATAACAGGTATGATTGCAACAATCAATATGGCAAGCTATTTAGCTTTAATCATGATAAAGAAGTATATTTTAGATAGGAGTAGAAATTATGGAAAAAATCAATCCTCAAAGAGAGGACTATCTAACAATAATATACAAATTGATGCAGGAAAATGATAAAATTACCAACAAGGATATTTCTCAAGCTCTTGACATAAGCCCACCATCAGTCACAGAGATGCTCAAGAAACTCAAGGCTGAGGGCCTTATAAAGGATGATAAGACAAATTTTCTGACAGATAAGGGAGTAAGCCTAGCAAGGCTATTAATATCTAAGCATAGACTTTGGGAATATTTTCTCCAGGAGACCTTGGATTATTCATGGAAAGACGTCCACGAAATAGCAAATAAGCTCCAATCAGCCACACCCGATGACCTTTTAGATAAGCTAAACGACTTTTTAGGCCACCCTAAATATTGTCCCCACGGATCAGTTATCTATATAAATAACGAAGGCACGGGTCGTGACCTAGTGAGGATGAGCGAGTCTAAGGCAGGAGCGACCTACACCATAAGAAGGATAAGGGATGAGCGTAGTCTTTTAAATTATGCAGAGTCCATGGGGATCGATATAGGTGATAGGGTAAAAATTGTAAAATTTGACCCCTTTGATATGACTGCCATCATCGAAAAAGATGGCATAGAGAAGAGGATTTCGCCAAAGGCCTGCGTAGATATATATTTGCTAGAGGAAGATGATGGAGATAAATAAAAAACGCTTCAGGGATTTTGATTCCTATATGAAGCTTAAATTTAATAAAAAGATTATAAAGCTCCCACTTGACGGGGGCTTTACTTGTCCAAATAGGGATGGGAGATTATCAAGTGATGGCTGTATATTTTGCTCAGAATCTGGGTCGGGAGAGTGGACTTATGGGAAAAAATCCCTACATAATCAAATAGTCTACCAGAAAGCTCGCTTGTCAAAAGCAGGTAGGGATGAGGCTTATCTTGCTTATTTTCAAAATTTTACAAACACCTACGGCCCCATTGACAAATTAAGAAAAATCTACTATGGTGTACTTGAAGAAGAAAATATTATAGGTCTTGCCATTGCAACCAGGGCGGATTGTTTAAATGACGAGGTTCTTGACCTTTTGGAAGAGTTATCCAAGAAGACCTTTCTTATAGTAGAGCTAGGCATGCAAAGTGTAAATGATAGGACCCTTAAGCTTATAAATAGGGGCTATGATCATGGTGATTTTGACTCTGGAATTCGTAAATTACATACCAGGAAAATTAAGACCTTGGTCCATTTGATAATAGGACTTCCTTATGAAAATATTGATGATTACAAAAAAGCCATCAACTATATAAATGAGATTAGGCCCTGGGGAATCAAAATCCACAACCTCTATATAGAAAAGGATACAAGGCTTGAAAAATTCTATAGGGACAATGACCTTTCTTATGACATGACAGAGGATTTTTATGTAGATACTATAGTAGAAATTCTCACTCATTTGGATAAGGATATAGTAATTAATAGGCTAACAGGAGATGGGCTGAGGGATGCTATAGCCTATCCTTCCCGGGCTAAGAACAAGGGCAAGATTCTAACAAAAATTGACAAGATGCTAAAGGAAAAAGACCTAAGACAGGGGGATTTATGGAAAGAAAATTAGACAGCAAATTTTATACAAATAGCCTAGCTAGTGACGGCCTTTACACAGATAGGAGTAAAACCCTACTTTTGGTTGTAGACATCCAACCAAAGCTAATGACAAGTGTAGAAGAAGGCGAGAGGGTGACAAAAAATACAGTCGGCTTAATAAAGGCCTTCAAGGCCTATGACCTTCCTATCATAGCCACAGAACAATATCCAAAGGGCCTTGGCAGGTCAGATGAGAGAATACTTGCTGAGCTTTGCGATGAGAAAATATTCCCAAAGACAAGTTTTAATGCCCTAATTCCAGAAGTTTTGGACTTCATTAAGGACAATGATATTAAAAATGTTGTAGTAACAGGAGCTGAAGGCCACATCTGCATCTACCAAACTATAAGAAGCCTTCTAGATTTAGGTCTAAATGTTTTTTATGTAGATGATGCCATTGGATCATTTACCAATGAGCTTAAAGATGGTGCTAAGGCTTCCCTAAGAGACATGGGAGCAGTCCTTGTAAATACTGAGCTAATCTTATTTGACCTAGCCATTGATAGCAAGGATTCTAATTTCAAATTAATTTCAAATTTAGTAAAAGAATTAAGAAAGTAGGAAAAAATGACAAATTTACCAAAATGTCCAGCCTGTGGTGAAGATTTCACCTACCAAGATGGCCATATGTATGTTTGCCCGATATGTTTTCACGAGTGGTCAGATGAAGAGCCAGTCGTAGAAGAAGAGAAAAAACTAAGAGATGCTGTAGGAAATATTATAGAAAATGGTGCTAAGGCCACAATTATCAAAGACCTTAAGATGGGCTCTGAAGTTGTAAAACAAGGAAGCAAGGTCACAAATGTAAGGATTTTAGATGAAGAAGTAAATGGCCACGACCTAGATGGCAAGGTAGAAGGCTTTGGAAGTCTTTATCTTAAATCATCTGTAATAAAAATTGTAAAATAAAAGATTCCCCAAGTTGATCTAAAAATAACTTGGGGAATCTTTTTTATAATTTCTGTATCAGGCCTAGAACTTAGGGTATAATGACCTAAGATTACAAGTAAAGGAAAATTATGAAAATAAAAAAGATTTTGGCAATCGTCTTTGTCTTTGCCCTTTCTTTTATAGGCAGCAAATTTGCCTTTGATTTCTTAAACCAAAGGACAGATCCAACCTATGCGGGCAGTGGCTTTGAAGATAATGCCGTAAAGAAAAGTGACAATGAATATTTAATTTTGATGGTCGGTGTAGACCAGGCAGCAGGTGAGGAAAATAACGAAGACTTTACCAGAACAGATACCATAATGCTCCTTAAGGCCAACACCAAGGATGGAACAATTAAGCTTTTATCAGTGCCAAGAGATTCTAGGGTTAAGATTAGAACAAGCTTTGATAAGGTAAATCACGCCCATGCCTTTGGCGGTATAGAGCTAACCATCCAGACTCTAAGGAACTTCTTAGGTCTTGACATAGATTATTATGTTCAAATAAATTACAAGGCCCTAGTAGACATAGTAGATGCTATAGGTGGAGTAGATTACCAAGTGCCAGAAGGTGTTGAAATAGATAAGTGGGGCATTCATGTCAGACCTGGCATGAACCACTTCGATGGAACACAGACCATGTGGTACTTAAGAACCAGACACATCTATCTAACAGGAGATATAGGAAGGGTAGGTGCTCAACAAGACTTTGTAAAGGCCATGGTAGACCAAGCAGTCAAAAAATCTAAACAAATGAATTTGATGACAATAGCCTCAACCTACATCAAATATGTTAAAACCAACCTACCAATGTCAGTAATAGCTGACCTCTTATCAAATATAGATACTTTCTCATCAGATAAGGTAGAAACATTTACAGTTCCAGGCCATGAAGAGACTATAAATGCCACAAGCTACTATATACCAGATGTAGAAGGAACTTGGGCCATAAGGGATAAGGTCTTTGCTGACTTTAAGCTATCAAAATGGAAGGAAGAAGACTCAGGTTTTGTAACAAACGATGAAGAGGAAAGCAGCGAGGAAAGTACTCCAGATACTAAAACCTTCATACCAAACCTAGCCAAGCCACAACCAAGCAATGAGGCTCCAGTCTATAATCAAGCTCCTTCTTATAATAATAATTATAACTATAACAACAACACCTATAGGCAAAATAACACCAATAATAATTCAAATAATAACTACAATTATCAGAATTCTCATGAAGAAGAATATGAACAGACACCTAGCCACAATCAAAGCACAGAGCCTGTAGAAGAAGAAAGACCAACTCCTGCCAAACCAGAACCAAATCAAAGTCCGGCCAAGGAAGCTCCTTCAGGCAATGAATCAAACATAATAGAATATGAACCTATGCCAAGCATAGATGGAGAAGGTCAATCAGAAGGTGAGTAGAGATGACAAGTAAAAGAAGACAAAGAAAAGATGAACATATAGAAAATTATCTAAAGACAGAACCTATTAGGGGAACACTTTTAGATGATATTTATATAGAGCATAATTCCCTAGCAGAGCTAAGTCTAGACGAGATAGACACAAGCGTGACCTTCCTAGGCAAAAAGATATCCATGCCTGTCATGATAAATGCCATGACAGGGGGTGGAGAGGTAAGCTCTGATATAAATGAAGACCTATCATCAATCTGTGCCAGCTTAAACATACCAATGGCCCTAGGCAGCCAAGCCATTGGTCTTGAGGAAGAAGATTCGGTAGAATCTTTTAGCCTCATAAAGGATAAGGACCTTGTAAGGATAGGCAATCTAGGAGCTGAAAGAAGCCTAGATGATTTCAAAAACGCAGCAGGCATGATTGATGCCCACGCCATGCAAGTCCACCTAAACCTAGCCCAAGAGCTCTTCATGCCTGAAGGTGATAGGGACTTCAGGGGCTGGAAGGACAATATTAGAAATTTAAATGAAAATCTAGATATCCCAATAATTGTAAAGGAAACAGGCAATGGCCTTTCAAAAGCATCTGTTAAAACCCTCTTAGATATGGGAATTAAATATGTAGATATAGCCGGCTCTGGCGGCACAAATTTCATCGAAATCGAAGATATGAGAGATTTTGAGGAAGACTATAAAGAGTTTTACTCCTGGGGAGTGCCAACAGCCAAGGCAATAATCGATGCCAGAAACCTATCAGAAGATCTATTTATCATAGGCTCAGGCGGTATAAAAGATGCCCTAGATATGGCCAAGGCCCTAATAATAGGAGCTGATATGACGGCTATAAGCGGTGAAGCCCTAAGATACTTGACCCTTGGAGGCTACGATGCTTGCTATGATTATCTTCTAGAGCTTAGGGAAAGACTTGTAAAAGTCATGGCCCTTTTGGGAGTTAAATCTATAAAAGAACTTAAAAAGATCGATTATAAGGTCACAGGCAGACTTAAAGAATTATTAGATTAAAAAACTAGATGGCAGGAAAATTCTCCTTGTCATCTAGTTTTTATTTGTCTTATTTTATCTATATCTTATGTTTGAATTTACAGTTTCTATATCCTTGCCCAGGCAATATTTGATGTAAGGGACTAGGTAATCCTTGTCTATGGCCTTTGGTCCAAAGATTAGTCTTTGGTATTTAAGGTCGTAATCTTCTAGGTAGGTGCCTAAAAATGGCAGAGGAAAGGTCCTATTAGTGTATTTGATTTCCTTAAAATAACCCCTGTTTTGGTCCTGGTCTAGGTCTACAAGGATCCTATATTCGCTTTCGTAGGCGTAGTGGTCCTTTTTGAAATAATAGGAAATTTTATCAAGTTTTAAATAAATTTCGTTATTTATAGCCCTTAAAAGCTCAGACTTATTTTTTTCTCCAAGCTTGTAGGTCTCCTTAATCTTTTCTAGATAGAAATTATAATCCATTTTTAATTTATTAAGAAGTCCGTAGATTTCAGCACTTTGTGGGTCTTCCTTGCCATCGCCTATATAAAATACCTTAATAAGCTGGATTTTCTTATCATTTATGACTGACTTTACAAATTCTTTAGAAAATTCTAAAAAGACTCCTTTGGTATCATCAGCATATTGCTTCCACATTGGCAGGCTATCAGCGGCAGATGAGGCTGATAAGAGATAGATTTTATTATTTCCGTTATTATCCCTGGCTAGGTAGTCGCTATCTCCATCGTTTAAAAATTCAAATAGGGCCTTGCCTTCCATCGGGTCATTTAACATCCTAGCATTGGTAAGTCTTAGCCTATTTCTATATTTTTCATCGATTTCTTCTATGCTATCATCGATTAGAAATTGGAGATTGTCTAGGGAAGTGTAATGGCCTATGCGAAAATTTTTACTATCCTTTTTGAGATTTTCATAATCAGATGGCTCTATGGTTAGTTTTTCTATCAATTGATCTATATCATATACTATAGCTTCTTCAAATGCGGCTAATTTATCAGAACTAGACCCTATTTTATTGTAAAAGTCGTTGAGCTTTGAAAAAATATTTAGGCTGTCCCTAAATTCGATTTCTAGGCAAGAAAGATATTTCCTATAAAAACTTTGAGGCCTTTTGACCTTGTTTTGGCTTATATCTTTTAGCTGGTCGAGGGCTAGGGATACAAATTCATAGGTGTAGGTGTTTTCCTTATACCTGGCTATTTTTATTTTTTCGTTTACCTTGGCAAATATATCTATAAGCTTATAAGGCCCGTAAAAATCATTTAAGACATTAGCAATCTTTAGGAAGGATAGGCTAAAACCGTCAAATTCCCTAAGGAGGGAGTCCTTGATTAGGGTGTGGTAGCCCATATTCTTATTATCAAAATAGGAAGTGTCTTTGAGGATTAGGTCATTTAGGCCTTCAAGAACCTTTTTGGTCTTAGCCTTGCCCAGATTTTCTGTCAAGCTTATATAATAAGAAGGGTCTGCAAAGACTGAAATATAGCCGGTAAGATTATTATTTATTTTTATAATTTCCCTATAGTGGCCAAAGTCTTCCCTTAAGAGGTCAAAGGTCCTAGTTTTGATTGGATTTTCCTTGGATGTATCTATAAAGGAATCATCTTCCCTGTAGATTTTGATTTGACCAAGCTCTCTTATTTCCTTATTGTCATCCTTTGACTTGTATCTTACAAGAAATTTGGTTTGAAATTTAAAATCTATCCATGAAGAATTTTCTAGATAGATATTATCAAGGAAAGATGTTGGGATCTCGTCGATTTTTATTTCATAATCATAGGGGTAGAAAA
Organism: Anaerococcus kampingae; assembly: GCF_046365475.1. Classification (NCBI taxonomy): domain Bacteria; kingdom Bacillati; phylum Bacillota; class Tissierellia; order Tissierellales; family Peptoniphilaceae; genus Anaerococcus; species Anaerococcus kampingae. The sequence continues at coordinate 65,853 of NZ_JBGMEF010000017.1, read as the reverse complement.
AATATCCTATATCATCTATTATCTCTTCTTTTGAGCAGACTAGGTCGTGGTTATTTATAAAATCTACAAATTCATTGAGCTTAAAAATATAGGTCTGATCTATTTTTACAAAAAACTTATCCCTTATAAGCTTATCCGATAAAAGTAGGCGGATTAGGTTCTCATCATAGGCATATGTCTTGGCGTAGAGCTTTTCTTTTGAGATTTTACCAGACTTACTGTAGTCATTTTTTAATAAATTTATGAGACTTTTTTCTATTATTTCCATTTGCAGATACTCCTTTCTTCTATTATACTCCAAGAAAAAAGCCTGCCCTAAAGGTCAGACTCTTTGTAGATTTCTATGGATTGGACTATGCCATTTAGGGTCTCTAATTTTATCTTGTAGCCATCACTTGCCCCTAGGTAGTAGGCCTTCATTGTTTGATTTTGATTGTTTGAATCTTCTGTAAGTTCATCCTTAAACCTATTCTGAAGATCATAGATAGAATCTTCTAGCTTGATTCCTCTTACTTCAAAGTCTCTGTTGTTATTAATAACTGAGGCCTTAAGACTTTTAATTTCTTTATTTTCTATAGAATCCAGGTCCATATTAAAGTAGGCCTCCAGGAGGTAAAATTCCTTGTAGACTTCGTTATTTACCCCATCTGTAAACCAGGTAGGGTTTGGATGGTAGGAATCGCCTTCTCGTGAAATTGTGGCTATGATTTTGCCATTTTCATCCTTGGTTGAATAGGTGAAGCCATTTTGGGTGAAATTTTTTAGTTTTAGCGGGAATTGATAGAGCTTACCCTCTATTATGAAGGATGAGTCAGATTTAAACTTTGTAGACTGAGCGATTTCAGGCGATGTGGTCTTGTATGGACTTGCCACAGGGGCTAGGGCCTTTTCTAGGCTTATTAGGATGGGATAGGTAAAAATCAGCACAAGGTTAAGGACGATAAGCCCTAAAATTGGTGACCTAAAGTGCTTATCTACCCCATCTATAAGGCCAATAAGACTTCCTAATATACCAAGGCCTGCACAAATTACACTGGCCAGGGCAAGGGGCCTTTTAAAGCCTAAAATATCTATGTATGAATATCTATAGATAAAACAAATAGCTAAGATTAGGATGCCTAGGATGAATGTTCCTGTATAAATTTTAATATTATCAATCTTCTTCACTGTATTTTCTCCCTACTTTTAAACAAATCTTGACTAGATTTTACACTTTCCTTAAAAAATGTCAAAATACATGTTATAATAAAAATATACAATAAATATGAAAGGATATATTATGTTTGATTTTGAAAAAGCAAGAGCAAGAGTTAGTGAAGTAACAAACCCTACACATTTGATTTATTCCGAAGTTTTTTCTGAAGGATGCAATAACAACGTTTACATAAAGCCAGAAAACCTTCAAAAAACAGAATCATTTAAGCTAAGAGGTGCCTATAACAAGCTATCTAAGCTTGATAAGGAGGCGGCAGCTAAGGGAATAATCACGGCATCAGCTGGCAACCACGCCCAGGGTGTAGCATTTTCTGCCAAAAAACTAGGCATGAAGGCTGTAATCTGCATGCCAGAACATACTCCAATGATCAAGGTCGACGGGACTTTAAAATACGGGGCTGAAGTAGTTTTACATGGGGCAAGTTTTGATGAATGTAAGGAACACGCTCTAAAACTAGCTGAGGAAAAGGGTTATACTTTTATTCCACCTTTTGATGACCTCGACGTAATCGAGGGCCAGGGTACAATTGGTCTAGAGATAGTTGATGAACTAAAATACGTAGATTATGTAATAGTGCCAGTAGGTGGGGGCGGGCTCATATCAGGTGTTGCCAAATGCATCAAGCAAATATCACCACTTATAAAAGTAATAGGTGTTGAGCCATATTCAGCCAGGTCCATGAAAGAATCTATAAAAAGAGGCGAAATCGTAACCCTTGAAGGTGTAGATACCATAGCAGACGGTACAGCTGTTGCAAGAGTAGGTGATCTAAACTACGAAATCTGCAAGGATGTGGTAGATGATTGGATTACAGTAACAGATGAGGAAATCCTCATGGCCTTTATAAAGCTAATTGAAAAGCACAAACTAATAGCAGAGCCATCAGGAATCCTCCCATTAGCAGCTCTTGATAAGCTAAACTTTTTTAACAAAAACGTAGTCTGCCTGGTAAGCGGCGGCAATATCGATATGTCCTTTATCAGTCAACTTATAAATAAGGGACTTTATGAAATTGGCCAAATTGCAAGGATAGATGTAGAAATCGCTAATATTCCAGGAAAGCTAAATGAGCTACTCACCCTAATTACATCAACTAAGGCCAACATAATATCAATAGAACACGACGGCTTCAAGGAAGCATCTAGATTTAAGAATATAAATGTAGAGCTAACCCTAGAGACCAATGGCAGGGACCATGTCAAAAAAATTAGAGAAGCCATAGAAAGGAAAGGTTATATCCTACATTGATTAAACTTACAGAGATTTTAAGCAAAATTGAATATAAAAGCCTAAGAATGGGCCCTGACGTAGAGATAAGGGGAGTTACTAACAATTCTTTAAAAGTCGAAGGGGACTTCATCTTTGTGGCAGTAAAGGGGTCAATCTTTGATGGCCATAAATATATAGCTGATGCCATAAAAAATGGAGCATGTGCCATTGTCCACTCAGAAGTTGTGGAATTTATCCCAAATGTCACCTATATAAGGGTAGAAAATCCAAGGGAAATTTTTGCAAAACTTTCAAATATAATATCAGATTACCCATCAAGAAAGATGGACCTTGTGGCAGTAACAGGAACCAATGGCAAGACCACAACCAGCAAACTCGTTGCCTATCTTATTGAAAGGCTCTTTGGTCCTTGTGCAAATATAGGTACAGATGGGGCAAATGTGGCAGGAGAGATAATCCCTACCTCAAATACAACTCCAGATATCACAGAGATAAATAGGATTTTAAATAAATGTTTAGAAAAGGAAATTAAATACCTAACCCTAGAGGCATCAAGTCATGGACTTGACCAGGGCAGACTTTTTGGGATTGACTTTAAGGTCGGTATCTTTAACAATCTCTCCACAGAACATTTAGACTATCACAAGACCATGGAAGCTTATTTTAAGGCAAAGATGATTTTGCTTGAAAACTCGGAAATAAAGATAGTAAATGCCGATGATGAATGGGGACAAAAAGCCATAAGCATCTTCCCAGATGCCATAAGCTTTGGCAAATCTGATACAGCCAATATCAGGGCGGTAGATATAGAAAAATCAGAAAAAACCATGACCTTTAGAATTAACGGGGTAAAATTTAAGCTTAACACAATAGCAGACTTTGAGCTTTACAACAACCTTGCAGCCATAGCAGCCCTAAAGATGATGGGGGCAAGCCTTACAGATATAGCAAAAGTCATAACAGATTTCCCAGGAGTGGGTTCAAGATTTGAATATATAGACAATGACCTTGGTATAAACCTAGTAGTTGACTTTGCCCACACACCAAGGGCCTATGAGGAGATTTTTAAATCCTTGCCAGAAGATGCCAAGAAAATCGCAGTCTTTGGTATCCAGGGAGATAGGAATGAAGAATTTAGAGCCCTAATCGGCAAGACCGTATCAGATTTTGACATCTATGCCATGATTACCACTGACGATCCTAAATTTGATAGCTACGAAAATATTTCAAAAGATATAGTAGCAGGCTTTAGGGAAAATTACGGGGCCTATAGTCTTGTAAAAGACAGAGAAGACGCCATAAGAGCTGCCATAAAAATGGCAAAGCCTGGCGATTATGTCCTTTGCCTTGGTAAGGGCGAGGAAGATTTTATCAAACTTCATGGCAATGAAAAAACTCCTTACAAGGAAAAGGAAACCATCATAAGGGTCTTGGAAGATTTATGAAGACAATCCTAATAGGGGCGGGGGCGGCTGGCCTATTTTTTGCAGGTCTTTATAAAAAAGACCTCCTAATCCTTGATAAAAATGACCAAGCTGGCAGGAAACTTTTAGCCACAGGCAATGGCAGGTGTAATTTCACCAACCTCAATCTTTCAGATGACTTTTATTTTTCATCCAATGAGGGCTTTTACTCTTATGCCCTAAGAGCAAATGATAACAAGGATTTAATCGCCTACCTTAACAGCCTAGGAATCCTAACTACAAATCTTCCATCAGGCAGGTGCTATCCTCAAACCCTTAGCTCAAAAACTGTGAGGGACATCTTGTTTATGAGGGCGAATGGCAAATTTATCTTCGAGGCAGATGTCCTTGATATTGACTTTGACAAAAAACTTGTCATCACAAAAGATGCCAAATATGTCTACGATAGGCTTGTTATAGCCAGTGGAGGGAAGAGCCTACCTGGAAGTGGGTCAGATGGCAAGATTTTTAAAATCCTTAAAAAAGTCCACTCCCTAAGAGATTTTTCATATGCTATTACCAATTATAAGTGCCAAAACCCTCTCTCAAAGAGAGCTAAGGGGGTCAGGGTCACAGCCAAGGCGAGCTTATATATTGACGGTAAATTTATAAACTCTTCTACTGATGATGTAATCTTTCAGCCTTACGGCCTAACAGGAACAGCCATCCTTGATTTATCCAACCAAATTTCCTACGGTCTGTTTAAAAATAGTGATATTAGGGTACAATTAGACTTGTTAAGTGCCTATGATTTTAAGGAAGTCTTGGATATTTTATCTGCTCTTGCGGGAAAATATAAAGATATGACCCTTAGAGAGCTTTTGACAGGCTTTATAAACGAAAAGCTTATTTTTGACCTAGTAAAAAGCACAGGTCTTAGAGAAGATATCAAGGCAAAATCCTTAAGTGCTAAGGACCTTAAAAAAATCACCGCAAGCCTTAAAGGTTTGGAATTTAGGATAAAAGAGATAAATGATGTGGAAAATGCCCAAGTTACAATTGGGGGAATTGATACAAAATTTGTAAATCCCAAGACCTTTGAGTCCAAAAATATAAAAGACTTATACTTTATAGGCGAAGTTTTGGATGTGGATGGGGCCTGTGGGGGATATAATATACAGTGGGCATATTCAAGCGCAAAGTCTTGTGCCGACTACCTAAACAAAAACTAGTTTTTGTTTAAAAAGGAGAAATAGATGTTAAAGATAAATAGAAATCTAAGAGAAATGAAAGATAATGGAGAAAGCATCAAACTAGCCATAATCGGTTGTGGCAAGATGGGGGCTTCTCTTATAAGCCAGCTATCAAAGATAGACGCTATGGAAGTAAAGTTAGTTGTAGATAGGAATCCTAGAAAGGCTATAAAAGCCCTAGTTCAGGCTGGTGTTAGCGAGGATAAAATCATCTATACAGATGACTATAACGAGGGTTATGAGGTTCTAGAAAAGGGCTTTGTAGCAGTATCAACTAACCACAGACTAGCCTATAAGCTTTTACAGATAAATGCAGTTGTTGACTGTACTGGCAACCCACCATTTGGGGCAGTAATTGCCAGAAAAACAATCCAATACCACAAACATATGATTAGTTTCAATGTTGAATGTGATGCGACTGTTGGACCTGTCCTACACGATATGGCAAAAAAGGCTGGAGTTGTTTATACTGGCATCCTTGGTGATGAGCCAGGTGCAATAATTGACCTAGTAGACAATGCCTACGGCATGGGTCTAAAAGTCCTAGTAGCTGCAAAAGGCAAGAACAACCCACTTAATAACTATGCAACAGCGGAAATTCTTGAAGAAGAGGCTAAGAAAAAAGGCTTATCTCCTAGAATGTTAACAAGCTTTGTAGATGGTACAAATACAATGATTGAGCTAAATGCTGTCTGCAATGCCCTAGGATTTTTGCCAGATACCTTTGGTTGCCACGGCATTACAACAAGTCCGGAAAGGGCAGTAGAAGACTTTAAACTTAAGGCTGATGGTGGAGTTTTAAACTCTTATGGAATAGTTGACTTTTCACCAGGCATGGCTCCAGGAGTCTTTATAATAGTAACAAGCGACCAAGAAGATGTAAGAGATCTTATGAAATTCTTAGGTTTTGGCGATGGTCCAAACTATTTATTGTATAGACCTTACCACCTAACAAGTCTAGAAGCTCCAATCACAATTTATGATGCAGTAGTTGAAAATGAGCCATCTATTGCTCCAATTCATGGCCAGGTAGCAGATACTGTAACAGTAGCCAAAAGGGATATCAAAAAGGGTGAAAAGCTTGAAGGAATCGGCTCTGACAGGGTCTTTGGAAAGCTAACCAGCCATGACAGGTGCCTAAATGAAGACCTCCTTCCAATAGGTCTTATAACACCAAATACAGAAGCCATAGTCGATATCAAAAAGGACACAGTAATAGACATGTCAATGGTTAAAATCGACGAAAAGGCCACAATCACCAGACTAAGACGCAGACAAAACTCAATGAAACTTTAAAGAAAGCCGCTGATGGGAATCCATTGGCGGTTTTTAACATTGTTTTTACATAAATTTTACAAGTATATATCATTGGAGGTTTAATATAAGTATAAGAATATAGGAGGGCAAAGCAATGGAAAATCTCATAGAAGTAAGGGGGCTTGTCAAAAATTATAAGGAAGTAAAAGCCCTTGACGGCCTTGATTTAGATGTCAAAAAGGGAAGAATCTTGGGACTCTTGGGCCCAAATGGATCTGGCAAGTCGACAACAATTTCTTGCATCCTATCTCTCCTTAAAAAAGATGGGGGCAGTGTCAAAATCTATGGCCAGGAAATGAGGCCAGATGCCTATGATATTAAAGAAAAAATCGGCGTAGTCTTCCAGGATGTGGGAGTCTATGACGAGCTAAGCGTCTATGAAAATATAGATTATTTTTGCGGACTTTATATAAGGGATAAGAAGGAGAGAAAAGAACTTGTCCAAAGGGCCATAGAACTAGTTGGCCTAAATGACTTTAAAAAATTTAAGCCAAGAAAACTATCTGGCGGTCTCTTAAGAAGGCTAAATATAGCCTGCGGCATAGCACATAGGCCTGATATCATAATCCTAGATGAACCGACAGTGGCCGTTGATCCGCAGTCAAGAAATAACATCCTTGAGGGAATCAAAAAACTAAACCAAGAGGGCTCAACCATAATCTATACCTCTCACTATATGGATGAGGTAGACTTTCTCTGTGATGATATAGTCATAATCGATAAGGGTAAGGTCCTCGCCAAGGGCACATCCAGAGAGCTTAAGGATATGATTGACCTTACAGAAAAGATAAGCCTTGAGGCAAGTGATATAGGTGAGGAAATCCTTAAAGACCTAAGGGGTCTTGACCACCTAATAAGCCTTGACTACAAGGATAATATCTTAAGGCTAAACTTCTCCAAGGGAGATGAAAATTTAGTAAAACTCATGACCTTCCTAGAAGAAAAAAACATAGAATATAAGTCAATAAGCGTAGAAAAACCAAGCCTAAACGATGTTTTCCTAGAGCTTACTGGCAAGGATTTGAGGGATTAGTATGTTTTTGCATTCATTTAAGTACACACTCAAATATCTTTTAAGAGAAAGGGCCATGGTCTTTTGGGCCTTGATTTTCCCCTTTCTTTTGGCGATTTTATTTAAGTTAGCCTTTGGCAATTTGTCCACTCAGGCCAAATTTGAAAGGATAGATATAGGTGTTAATGAGAGCTTGCTAGCTGATGAAAATTTCAAAAATTTCCTAGACCAGATGGAAGATGAGGATTATTTTAAGGTCCATAAAGCCACTGACAAAAATATCTTAGATCAAAATGACAAGGTCAAGGTCTATGTAGATAGCCTTGATAAGGTCTATGCCAATAAATCAGGCATAAGCCAGACAATTGTGGAGACAATCCTTAATGCCTACTTGCAAAAATCTGAAATGGTAAAAAGGGTCATGGCAGAAAATCCTAAGGCAGACCTTGTCAAGGTCTTGGAGGTGGATGACTTTATAAATGATAAATCCAGAAAAAACATGGACCCGATAAATACCTTTTTCTACACCCTAGTAGGCATGACCACAATCTATGGCTATATGTGGGGACTTTTCGTAATCTATCAATATGAGGCCAATTTATCTGTCAATGCCAAGAGAAATACCATATCTCCACTTAGAAAAAGCCGAGCCCTAAGCGCATCAATCCTAGCAAGCTGGCTAATAAATTTTGCAATCACCCTAATCTTTATAGGATATTTGAAAAAAGTAATCGGGATAGACTTTGGGGATAAGATGGGACTTTTAGTCCTTCTAAGCGGGCTTTCATCCCTTACAGGAATTGTCTTTGGGATTTTTATTGGAGTTTCAAATAAAAAGTCAATCGAGTTTAAGATAAATCTAGGCATAGCCATATCCATGCTTATGAGCTTTTTGGCAGGCATGATGATGTCTGATATGAAAATTATAATTGAAGAAAAAATCCCTATTATAAATAGGATAAATCCCGTAGCTCTTGTAACAGATGCTATCTATGCCCTCTATTATTATGAAGAAACTGGTAGATTTTATCAAAATATAATCTATCTTGGCTTGGTGACCCTGGCCCTAATCTTAGGATCTATGTATTTTATGCGAGGTAAAGAATATGAGAGTCTTTAAAAATTATTTTAAGCTTGCAGCAGGCCACAAATTTGCCATAATCCTTTACTCAGCTATCTTTGGCCTCCTTCTGATTTTTTCGACAAGGTCTGTTAAGAGAGATTTTTATGTAAGTGTAAAACCTGACATTTACATAAATGATGAGGCTGAGACTGACTTATCAAGGGCCTTAGTAGCCTATCTTGATAAAAACACCATGATAAGGGAAATGGATGAAGACCTAGTTGAAGATAAGCTCTTTTACCAGATGATAAACGCAGCTGTCGTGATTCCTAAAGATTTTGACCAAACTAGGAAGCTAGACTTTAAAAATGCCCCAAATGATATGTATGGGATGGCTGTAAAGGAGAATATCAATCAATTTTTAAACCAGGTGGCCTCTTATGAAAGGGCAGGTTTTGAGAAAGCTCAAGCAATTGACTTTGCAAGTAAGGATTTGGATAAGAAGATAGAAGTGGATTTAAAGGATAAGAATAAGGTTAAAAACAAAGATGATTCCCTCTTTTATTTTAACTTTTTAAATTATCTTATCTTATCACAAGTAATTCTTATAGTTTCAACTATAGTTAAAATTTATAAGAAATCTACTATTGCCATGAGAAATGAGGTCTCTGCCATGTCAAAGGCTAGGATGAATTTGGAATTAATTCTGGGCCATATAGTGACAGGCATCGGAGTTTGGCTATTTTATGTCATTCTTTTTGCCCTAATCTACAAGTACGATTTTAAGGCAAGTCACACCAACCTCATGCTCTTAAACTCTTTGATCTTTACCATTACTGTCGTAGCCATGGCTGTTATGCTTGCAAATCTTATAGTAAGTGAAAATATAATGTCGGCTATCATGCAGGTGGTGGGCTTGGGTTCGTCATTTTTGTGCGGAGCCTTTGTCCCTCAGGAATTTTTGTCAAAGACTGCTTTAAATATAGGAAAAATCTTACCTTCTTATTATTATATAAAAAATAATAATATGCTAATAGAAAATCCAGCCCTAAGCACAATTCTGCCCAATATGGGAATAATGCTTGCCTTTGCCCTAACCTTTGTCTTAATGAGCTTGATTTTTAGGCCAAAAGCTAAAAGAAAGGTTTCTGACCTAGGATAAAATAAATACAGATTTTGACTCTGGCCTATGCCAGGGTCTTTTTTGTTAAAGAAAATCCATAAGAAGTGTAATTTATTAGCAAAAAGAAGTAGGATATTATTAGGAGTGAGAATATGAATTTTTTAGATAATTTTATTACATCTCTTATGTTAATAAGAGTCACAGATGTTATTGATATTGCAATTATAGCCTTTGTTGTTTATAAGCTTTTTTCCTTGCTTAGAAACACCCGTGCTGAGCAGGTTTTATATGGACTTATCTTTGTCCTAATTTTCGCCTCTATTGCTGATATGCTCAACCTAAATACGGTTTCCTGGGTTATGAACCAGTTTTTAACTGTATCTTTGGTATTTATTATCGTAGTCTTTCAGCCTGAGCTTAGGACTGGTCTTGAGAGGATTGGTAGGGGTAGGTCTATCTTTGGATCTGAGAAAAATATGAGAAATGAGGATTCTATCAAGGAAATAGTTTCTGCAATGAGCTCCCTTTCTCGTCAAAAAATTGGAGCCCTAGTTGTCCTTGAAAGGGAAGTAGGACTTTCTGATATAATTGAGTCAGGAACCATGCTTGAGGCAGATATTTCTAGTGAACTACTTATAAATATTTTTATACCAAACACCCCTCTCCACGATGGGGCAGTTATTATTAGAAAAAACACAATCACAGCAGCAGCCTGCTACTTGCCACTTTCCCAATCCAATACCATTGCCAAGGAGCTTGGCACTAGGCACAGGGCGGCTATAGGCATTACAGAAAAGTCTGATGCGGTTGTAATCATAGTTTCAGAGGAGACAGGCAATATATCTGTAGCTGAAAATGGTGTAATCAACAGATATTTTGATGAAGAATCTCTAACAATTAGACTAAGAAATGAAATCAGCGAAAAGGGGCTAAAAAAAGATGAATAGCTTTCTAGAAAAACTCAAAAAATTTGACGATAAAAGCGATAATAAACTGATAATCCTATCAATTATAGTGGCTGTAGTGATGTGGACCTTTGTCACAACTTCAACCAATCCAACAGCAAATAGGACTTTTAGAAACCTTCCGCTTATTATACAAAACCAGGATAAGCTTGAAGATAATGGCTACACCATTGTCAGCAAGGATGAGGCAAACACTGTATCAGTCAGGCTAACAGGCTCAAGAAATAACCTTATAGGCCTTGACCAATCTGATATTCAAGCCTCAATAAATGTTGCAAATGTCAAAGAAGGCATTAACTCCCTCGATGTAAACATTGATACTCCAACAGGAATCTATGTCGACCACATAGACCCAAAGAGTATAAACCTTAATATCCAAAGGATAATTACAAAGTCAATGCCAGTAAATATTGTCATAGATGATAAGTTAAAAGATGGCAAACTTGTCGAGGTAAATGAACAAAGGCCAAAGGAAATACAGATTTCAGGACCAGAATCTATAATAAATAAGGTCGACAGAATCGAAGCTTACATCAATGATGCCGAATATCTGGATGGCAAAATTCATAATGTAAATGTCAATGTCCTTGATAAGGGCGGAAAGACAGTTGAAGGAGTTGACCTAGACCATAAGGATATCAACCTTTCCTTCCTAGTTTATGAAACAAAAAAAGTAAAGGTAGAACTAAAGGTAAGGGGTGAACTTGCCGAGGGATATCAAGCAAGCCTTAAGACCCTAAGGCCTGATCAGATTGTAATAAAGGGCCAAAGCCTTAAAAATATAAGTAAAATCTCAACCTTCCCAGTAAATGTATCAAACATCAAGGCCAGCAAGTCCGGAGAAGTAAAACTAGATTTACCAGATGGTGTAGAAGTTTATGATGGGGAAGATGTTATAAATTACAGGATAGATGTAAATAAGAAAGATAGTTCCGAGGATGAATAAGGGATTTATCTTAAAAAGCCTAGAAGAAGCTGGCTTTAAAGCCTATCTTGTGGGAGGTTGCCTTAGAGATGAAATAATGGGTAAGCCTTCATCAGATGTAGACATAGCAACGACTGCAAGGCCAGATCAGATTAAGGAAGTCTTTAAGAATTTTACCCTAGTTGATATTGGCAAGAAGTTTGGAACAATCAAGGTTCTTGCAGGATTTGATGAGTATGAGATAACAACTTTAAGGTCCGACTCAATCTATTTAGACAAGAGAAGGCCTGTAGCTGTATCCTTTACTGATGATATTTATGAAGATTTGGCCCGCAGGGACTTTACCATAAATGCTATGGCTAAAAGGAGTGGAGAAATAATCGACCCTTTTGACGGAAGGACTGATATAAAAAACAAGATAATACGAGCTGTTGGCAATCCTAAAGAGAGGATTGAAGAAGATTACCTGAGGGCCCTTAGGGCAGTTAGGTTTGCAACTTGTCTTGATTTTACAATCGAGGATAGTCTAAAAAAGGCCATAATAGAAAAACAAGCGAATATTGAATTTATTTCAAAAGAGCGAATTGCAAGTGAGATAAATAAAATTTTGCTAGCTGATAATCCAGTTTATGGGATAAGACTCTTAGAAGAATTGGGTCTACTTGCTAAGATTTTCCCAGAACTATATAGAACTATCGGCTTTGACCAACATTCGCCCCACCACTACCTAGATGTCTATGAACATAGCCTAGAAGTCTTAAGAAATACAAAAAAAGACCTAATAACAAGGCTTGCCGCCATCTTTCACGATACAGGCAAGGTAGATTGCTTTTTTCTTGATGAAAAGGGCAATGGGAGATTTTTTGTCCATCAAGACCTGTCCGCAGACCATGCCATTGCAAGGCTTAGAGATTTAAAATATTCCAAAAAGCTTATAGGATCTGTAGAAAACCTTATTAGAAGGCATATGGATGCGGCCAATACCTATACAGAAAAGTCTATCAAAAGGCTTCTAAGAAAACTTGGTAAGGAAGACCTCTTAAGGCTCCTTGACTTGCAAAAGGCTGATAAGCTTGCAACAGTCCACAAGGACCTAGCAAATATAAATAAGGCCCACGAGCTTTTAAAAAATCTAGAAAAAGAGGACCTGGTCCTTAAAAGGTCGGATTTAGCAGTAAATGGCAAGGACTTAATAAAACTCGGTTACAAAGAAGGAAGGGCCTTGGGCGATTTGCTTAAATTAATAGAAGAAAATGTTCTTGAGGAAAAACTTTCTAATAATAAGTCCGCAATCCTTAAATTTATAAGAGAAATGGGCTAGTTTCTTGATAGCTAGATAAAAATGTAGTATATTATTTCAATGAGTATGAACTTTCACGGAGGAGAAAATGACAGAATTAAAATCACACGAAAATAACATAGCTAAATTTGAATTTAATGTAGCTTATGATGACTTTAAAAAAGCAACTGACACAGTATATAAGAGAAATAAGAAAAGATATAGAATAGACGGTTTCAGACCAGGCCATGTTCCAAGAAGAGTTCTTGAAAAAATGTACGGCCCAGAAATCTTCTACGATGATGCTATCCAAATAGTATTCCCAGAACCATACGAAAAGGCAGTAGAAGAATTAGGTCTAGAAGTAATCGACCAACCATCAGTAGACTTAGATGATATCGAAGAAGGCAAAGACATCACCTTCAAGGTAGAAGTAGAAACAAAACCACACCCAGAACTAGGTGATTACAATAATCTTGTAATAGAAGAAGTATCTGGTGAAGTAACTGAAGAAGATGTAAACCACGAATTATCTCACCAACAAGAAGAAAATGCTAGACTTATCTCAGTAGAAGATAGGGGAGCAAAAGAAGGTGACAAGGTAAATATAGACTTTGATGGCTACCTAGATGATGAAGAATTTGAAGGTGGCAAGGCAGAAGACTATGACCTAGTAATAGGCTCAAACACCTTTATCGAAGGCTTTGAAGACCAAATAATCGGTCACAAGGTAGGAGATAAGTTTGAAATCAACGTAACCTTCCCAGAAGATTACCAAGCAAAAGAATTCCAAGGCAAGGATGCTAAATTTGTCGTTGAAATCAACTCAATCACAGAAAAACAACTTCCAGAACTTGACGATGAATTTGCAAAAGACATCTCAGAATTCGATACACTTGAAGAACTTAAAAACAACCTAAAAGAAAAGCTAGCAGATGATAAGAAATCTTTTGCTGAAAGCCAAATGCAAAACCAAGCAGTAGCAGCTCTAGTAGAAGTAAGTGAAGTTAGCGCTCCAAAATCAATGGTAGACAGAGAAATCGACTTTGACCTTCAAAATCTAGATCAAAGACTTCAACAAATGGGTCTAACACTTTCTCAATATATTGAAATGACAAAGATGGATATCAACGCTATCCGTGACCAATATAGAGAAGGTGCTGAAGCTAGAGTTAAGGCAAATCTTGTAATAGATGAACTTGCTATCAAAGAAGGTATCGAAGTATCTGATGAAGAAAAAGAAGAAGAATTAAAAGAAACAGCTAAAAACTACGGTGTAGATGATTTTGAAAAATTCAAAGAAATCTTTGCTAAAAATGTTTCTGATGAGACTCTAGAAGAAAATATCAAGAGAAGAAAGGCTGTAGAATTACTAGTAAGTAAGGCTAAGGCTCTTCCTCATGAAGAATACCACAAACACGTAGAGGAAAACAAAGAAGCAAAATAATTAACCTAGTTTTAAGCTGAATATAAGGAAAATCCTTATAAAGGAGGCTTTATGTTAGCTAAAAATTATTTAGTACCAACAGTAGTAGAACAAACAAACAGAGGCGAAAGAGCCTATGATATATATTCAAGACTTCTCAAGGATAGGATAATTTTCCTATCTGGAGAGGTACGTGATGAGGTAAGTGATATAATAATTGCCCAACTTCTATTTTTAGAAAGTGAAGATCCAAACAAGGACATACATTTTTATATCAACTCCCCAGGCGGCGTTGTAACAAGCGGCCTTGCAATTTATGACACAATGAACTACATCAAGCCAGATGTATCAACAATCTGCATAGGTCAAGCAGCATCAATGGGAGCAGTACTTCTATCTTCAGGAGCCAAGGGCAAGAGATTTTCTCTACCTAACTCCAACATCATGATCCACCAACCATCAGGTGGGGCCCAAGGTCAAGCGTCAGATATAGTTATCCAAGCTGAGCAAATCCTAAAAATTAAGGCTAACCTTAATAGGATTCTAGAAGAAAATACTGGCAAAGACCTTGCCCAAATAGAGAAAGATACAGACAGGGACTTTGCCATGAGTGCACAAGAAGCCCTAGAATATGGTCTAATAGATAAAGTTATAGAAAGTAATAAGTAATATGGCAGAAATGGACAAAACGCAAGTGAGATGTTCTTTTTGTGGTAAAGATTCTAGCCAAGTAAAGAGGATAATTGCCGGAGCAAATGGCTATATATGCAATGAATGCGTGGAACTTTGCTCGGAAATTATCGAGGGTGAAGAAAATGCTATGAATGATTTTACCTTTGATTTTGAATTATCAAAACCAAGGGAGATCAAAGACTACCTTGACCAATATGTAATAGGCCAAGAAGAAGCCAAAAAAACCCTATCAGTAGCAGTCTACAACCACTACAAAAGAATTACATCCAATGTTGAAGATACGGATGTAGAATTACAAAAATCAAATATTTTAATGCTTGGACCAACAGGTTCTGGTAAGACCCTCCTTGCCCAAACCCTAGCCAAAAAGTTAAATGTGCCATTTGCAATAGCAGATGCTACAAGCCTTACCGAAGCAGGTTATGTGGGTGAGGATGTAGAAAATATTATCCTAAAACTAGTCCAAGCAGCTGATTATGACATAGAAGCGGCTGAAATTGGAATAATCTATGTAGACGAGATAGATAAGATTACTAGAAAAAGTGAAAACCCATCTATAACCCGTGATGTAAGTGGGGAAGGTGTCCAACAAGCTCTTCTAAAGCTAATAGAAGGCACAGAAGCCAATGTCCCTCCACAAGGAGGCAGGAAGCACCCATCTCAAGAATATATCAGGGTAGATACCACCAATATTCTCTTTATCCTAGGTGGGGCCTTTGAAGGCATAGGGGATATTATAAACCAAAGACAAGTCGATAAGACCATCGGCTTTGGGGCAGATATTTCCAAAAGAGAAAAGACAGACCTAAGCCTAGTCAACACCGAAGACTTGCTCAAATTTGGTCTTATACCAGAATTTATCGGTAGGGTGCCAATAATAGTAAGCCTTGATGCCCTAGATGAAGATTCCCTAGTGAGAATCCTAAAAGAGCCTAAAAACTCAGTCATCAAGCAATATCAAAAGCTGTTTGACCTTGATAATGTCAAGTTAAGCTTTGAAGATGATGCTATTGAGGCTATAGCAAAAAAGGCAATAGAGCAAAAAACAGGAGCTAGGGGCCTTAGGACCATACTTGAAAATCTCCTCCTCGATGTGATGTTTGACATACCATCCAGGAATGAAATAAAAGAAGTTCTAGTAACCAAAGAAGCTATAGATGATCCTAGCAAGCTAGAATACAAAAAGAAATAAGAGTAAAATTGGGGAATGCTAGTCATTTCCCTTTTTAAACGTAAGGAAGATTTATGAAAGAAACATATAAAATAACACAAGAAAACTTAGCATTGGTGCCACTTAGAGGCTACTGGGTAATGCCTACTACTATGCTTAATTTTGATTGCGCTAGGTCCATCTCAAAAAATGCTGTTGAAAATGCTAAGCTAAACAACGAAGATATATTTTTACTAAATCAAAAGGACATATTCGATGACAATCCTAAGCAAGATGGCCTTTACGAATATGGAATAGTTGCGACCATAAAAGAAACCTTCACCATGCCAAATGGTGAAATTAGAGTCTTTGTCCAGGCAAGAGGTGTGGGTAAGCTTGAAAAACTAAAGGTCGCTGAGGGATTTTTGAGAAGTGATGTCGAAGTTTACGAATACCTAGAAGAAAACCAGGAAGACACCGACACCTTACAAGCCCTCAAAAAACTCCTCCTAGAAGATTTTAAGGAATATGTCTCAATTAACGAAGATATCATGGATGAGATATCCTATGGCATGGTAGAAGTTGAAAATTACCACAGACTAGTAGATTTAATTAGCTTTCACCTAGACCTTTCTCCAAAGGAATACTATCAGCTTTTAAGTGAGCTTGATATTACTGAAAGGATGAAATTCCTCCACAGGACAATTGATAAGGAGATCGAGCTTAAAAACCTAGGTCTAGAAATTGAAAAGGAAGTAACTGACAATATCAACAAGTCCCAAAAGGAATACTACCTTAGGGAGAAGATGGATGTTTTAAAGAAGGAACTCAACCAAACAACAGGTCAGGCAGAAAATGAAGTGGACGAATTCCGCCAAAAAATTGCCAAGATTAAGTTTGATAAGGAAAGCAAGAAATCCCTAAATAAAGACCTAGATAGACTTGACTCCATACCAGAGATGAGCCCAGACTATGGGGTGATTATTTCTTACCTAGACTTTGTGGTAGGCCTACCTTGGAATAAAAAATCTAAGGAAAGCCTTGATATCAAAAAGGCAAGCCAAATCCTAGATACAGACCACTACGGCCTTGAAGATGTCAAGGAAAGAATCATAGAATCAATTGCCGTAAGGATTAAAAATAAATCTGTAAAGGGGTCAATAATCTGTCTTGTAGGCCCTCCAGGAGTGGGTAAAACATCTATTGCCAAGTCTGTAGCCCGTGCCCTAAATCGTGAATTTGTTTCAATGAGGCTCGGCGGTGTGACAGATGAATCAGAAATTAGAGGCCATAGGAGGACCTATGTAGGAGCTATGGCAGGTAGGGTTTTAGCCAATATCAACAGGGTAGGGGTTAAAAATCCAGTCTTCCTCTTAGATGAGATTGATAAATTAGGATCAGATTTTAGGGGAGACCCATCATCAGCCCTTCTTGAAGTCCTAGACCCTGAACAAAATGATAAATTTATCGACCGCTACCTAGACATTCCTTTTGACCTATCAGATGTATTTTTCCTAACCACAGCCAATGACATCAACGAAATCCCAGATGCCCTCTACGATAGGCTTGAAATCATCGAGCTATCAGGCTACACCATGGGTGAGAAGATGAACATTGCCAAGAAATACCTAATCGCCAAGCAAATGAAAAACACAGGCCTAAGCGATGAAGAGCTTGCTCTATCAGACAATGTTATAGAAAAAATCATTAAAAACTATACCAGAGAAGCTGGTGTTAGGGAGCTAGAAAGGCTAATTGGCAAGATTTGCCGTAGGGCAGTCAAGGAAATCCTAGAAGGTAAGAAGTCTGTCAGAGTTACTATGAATAATTACAGCAAATACCTGGGCCGTGAGAAATTTATAGACGATCACATATCTAAGGAAGAAAAGATAGGCGTTGTAAATGGCCTAGCTTGGACATCTGTGGGTGGTACTATGCTTACAGTTGAGGCCAATGTTATGGAAGGTAAGGGCCATGTAGAATTTACAGGCTCTCTTGGAGATGTCATGAAAGAATCTGGCCAAGCAGCTATTGTCTACATCAGGTCAAATGCTGACAAGCTTGGTATTAAAGATAAGTTTTATGAAGATAAGGACATCCACGTCCACGTTCCAGAAGGGGCAACACCAAAAGATGGTCCATCAGCAGGTATAACCATGACCACAGCTATCACCTCTGCTCTCACAGGCAAGAAGGTGAGAAATAACCTAGCCATGACAGGGGAGGTCACAATCACAGGTGATGTCCTAGCTATAGGCGGCCTTAAGGAAAAGGCCCTAGCAGCCTATTCTTATGGGGTCACAAATGTTATAATTCCAAAGGATAACGAGAGAGATACAGAAGATATACCAAAGGAAATCAGGGATAAGATTAACTTCATCCCAGTTTCAAATGTCTCAGAAGTCATAGAAAGAGCCCTCATATGAAGATAAAAGACATAGAATTAGAACAAGTTGCAGGTTTTAAGAGCCAATGGCCAAATGATGATTTGGCAGAAATTGCCTTTGTTGGTAGGTCAAATGTCGGTAAGTCCTCCTTTATCAATTCCTTTTCAAATAGGAAGGCCATTGCCAAGACCAGTTCTAAACCAGGCAAGACCAGAACAATCAATTTTTATAGGGTAAACAATGCCTTTAGGCTGGTAGACTTGCCAGGCTATGGCTATGCCAAGGTCTCCAAAGCCGAAAAAGCCAAGTGGGATAAGCTAATAAATGAATACCTCCACGAGAGGGAAAATCTCAAAGAGGTCTTCCTCTTGGTAGATATCCGCCATGAGCCAACAGCCTTGGATAAGCAAATGTATGATTGGATCCTAGAATCAGGCTACATGGGCTTTGTGATCGCAACCAAGTTTGACAAAATAAAAAAGGGCCAGGTCCAAAAACACCTAAAACAAGTCCAAAAAACCCTAGGCATAGAAGATGAGGGCTTAATCTTTGCCTACTCATCAGAAACCAAACATAACAAGGACGTCCTAGAAGAGCAAGTTGAAGTAATAATAAATGCCTAGTTAGTAAAACTCATCTCAATTAGTGAATTGATGGGATAAGCCCAGAAAGAAGCGAAAGGGTAGAAAAATTATAATAAATCAAGAAGGCTCCGGCCTTCTTTTTTTGTATTAGCAGAAAAAAGTGGGTATAAATATAAAAAGTAAGAAGAAAAGAAAGGAAATCTTATGGCTAGGAATTTATCTAATAAACAAAAAAATACATATTTAGGACTTATGCTTATCATGTACATCTTGATGGTCGGTGTAGTTTATGAAGTAAGGGTCTATGATACTTGGTACCTATTTGTAGCTACCCTAGTTTGGTCAGTTATAGCTTTATTTTACCAAAAAAGCCTAGGTATCAAATTTAATAAGGAAGCAAATTATTATTTAGAAAGCATTGATAAAAAATATAAGTATCTATTTTATGGGTCATTTGCCCTCATGGGTCTTGCTATCTCATTTTCTGTAAGCTTGAGCATTAAATTTTTAAACTTATTAGTAATAGCTGCGTGCTACCAGCTTTATATGACCAAAAAGATGCTTGATTATGCATACTAAAAAGTAGGTGATTTTAATTTCACCTACTTTTTTGATGTTTTATTTTGCTGAAAGAGTAAATTCTTCCACCTTTTCGTAGTTTCCGTCTGTTTCTTTGCCAGATTCTTGATTTCTTTTTGACCTTGATAGGCTAAAGTCTATTTCCCTGCCATCTTTTATCTCATCTAAGCTAAGGTCTGAGAAGTCTTTATTGTAGATAAAGGTAAATACTCCATCAGAAACTGTCCTTAGGTCAAGTTCGATTTTTTTGCCGTCCTTGTCGACTCCCTCAAGTTCGTAAACATAATTTGGATCAAGACCTTCAATTACTGCGGTCATGGTGATTGGGTTTAGCTTCATTAGTCTGATATTAGCTCCGTTTTCAAGCTTGTAATCCTTGGCTAAGACTTTATTTTCCTTATTAACTATATTTGAGCTTGCTTTGATTGATACAACCTCGCTAGCTGTTCCGTTTGATATATATAGGTCAATATCAGCCTGGTCTAATTCAGGAAAAACCTTATCAAAATCGGTCATTGATTCTGAAACAAAGGCCTTGCCATCGTCTGACATGCCTGTTGATCCACTTGAACCCCAAGCCTTGTAAGTCTCGCCGTTTATTACAACTTTGTAGATACTTGCTGTTTCATTTGATTCTTCTATGCTTTTTCCTTTTGGATCCATAAGAATAGTTGAGTAAATCTTGTTATCTTCTATTACAAGATTTTCAAGAACGATAGATTGATCACCTATTTCTATTGGCTTGTGAAGTTCTGTCACATATTTATAGGACTCAGGGCTTGCCCCGATTGTTTCCATCATGGTGACTTTTATGTCTGTGAAGGCCTTGGAAACTTGAGCCCTTACAGGAGGAACGGTAAGGCCTGCCGCAAGAAGTAAGGCTGCAGCCACTGCAATATATTTTTTCTTTGAATTTTTCTTATAAGATTTTGCCATTTTATATAAAGACTCCTTTTCTATATCATTTAATTTATATTCTTCGCTTTCAAATTCTAAATTATTAATTTCATCATAAACATTTTTCATTTTGAATCTCCTTCCTTATTTTTTTCTTACCTCTTGAAACCCTGTTGTAGAGATTTTCCTTTGATATGTCGTAGATTTTAGCCACTTCGTCGTAGGAGAAGCCCTCTATAAATAATTTCCTAAAAATTTCTCTATCCCTTTCATCAAGGACCTTAAGAATTTCATCTGTATTATCTAGGTAAATCTCATCATCATCTTCTAGATAATTTGAGATTTCATCTAAATTTACGCTTTTATGCCTTATTTCCTTTCTTAGGGCATCGATGGCCTTGTATCTAGCCACACCTGCGCACCAATTCTTAAAGGATGACTTTTCTGGGTCAAAGGATCCTATATTATCCCAGACTGCTAGGACTGCTTCATTTAAGACTTCCATCCTCAGATTATCATTAAAGGTCAAGACCTTGTAGATAGATGCTTTCATTACCGGGCCGTAGGTGTCGATGAAGATTCTAAGGTACTTTTCGTTTTTATTTTTAATTCCCTTTATTATTTTTAAATCATCCATCATTGCCTCCTTCACCTATATATTCGTACTAACCTTGCCTTTTCTATCATGATTTGTAAAAAAACAATTGTTTATTTATTCTACCTGCCTTATAAATTTATGCATTTAAGCATAAATTTAGGGTTTTATTAAATATTTATAAAAAATGCTTTAACTAATTATTTCAAAGCCTTGCACAAAAAGTAAATCTTTACTATAATATTAGCATAATACATATAAAGGAGACAATATGAATAAAAGTAAAACGTTAGCATTATTGTTATCACTATCTATGCTTTTTTCTGCTTGTGGATCTAACACAGCTGATAAGAAGGCAGGAGATAATCAAGATACTAAGGTAGAAGAGAGTGCAGGTAAGGAAACTGGAGAAGGAACTGCAGCAGGTATGAATGGAGACCTAAAGGCTGTTGTTACATTCGATGGAGATAAGATTGCAAAAATCGACCTTACTCACGAAGAGACAGAAGGTCTTGGAGATAAGGCAGCTGACAAGCTTGTTGAAGAAATTATAGCTAATAACTCTATCAATGTAGATACAGTTTCAGGTGCTACAGTTACATCTACTGCTCTTATAGAAGCTGTTAAGGCTGCTATAGAAGCAAGCGGTAGGGATGTTAAAAACTACGAAGGCCAAGTTGAAAAGGCCAAGGGCGAAACTACAGAAAAAGATGTAGACGTAGTAGTAGTCGGTGGTGGTGGTGCAGGTTTTGCAGCAGCAGTATCTGCCAAGGAAGCAGGAGCAAATGTAGTCCTACTTGAAAAACTATCAGCAGTTGGTGGTAATACCCTAATTTCTGGTGGTGAATACGCAGCCCCAGCCAATGAACTTCAAGAAAAAGAAGGCATCGAAGATAGTAAGGAAAAATTTGCAGAAGACGTAGAAAAAGCTGGTGGTAACCCAGAATTAATCAAGGTCCTAGCAGATAAGGCTACAGAAGATGCTTACTGGTTAAGAGATGACATAGGAGTTAAGTGGTTAGATTCACTAATGTTCTTTGGTGGTCACTCAGTAAAAAGATCTCTAATACCAGCAGCCCACACAGGTAACGAGCTAATCAAAAATTACACAAAGAAATGCCAAGAGCTTGGCATAGATGTAATTACAGAAGCAGACGTAAAAGAAATCTTAGCTAAAGACGGAAAGGTTTGTGGTGTAAAGGCTGAAACAAAAGATGGCGAACTTGTAGTAAATGCTAAGTCAGTAGTCCTTGCAAGTGGTGGTTTTGGTGCAAATGCTGAAATGTGCTACGAAAATGACAAGGAAGTTGACGAACACGTCCTATCAACAAACTCACCAGGAGCAACAGGTGATGGTATCACTATGGCTGAAAAACTAGGTGCAGACACAGTAGATATGGATAAGATCCAACTTTACCCAGTATGTGACGTAGAAACAGGAAAACTTCTATACTGCGGCGATACAAGACTAGTTGGTGGAGCTTTATTAGTAAATAAAGAAGGTAAGAGATTTGTAGAAGAGCTAGGTACCAGAAGAGAAATCTCAATGGCAATCAAGGCTCAAACAGACTATGTAGGCTATGTTCTTTGGGATGAAACATCAAACGAAAAGACAGGCACCATGGCATCAAACCCAGAAGAAGCAAAATCACTCTTTGACAGAGGCCTAATGGTAAAAGCAGACACTCTAGAAGAATTAGCTGACCACTTTGGCATAGACAAGGATGCCTTACTAGAAACAGTAAAAACCTTCAACGAAAACTCAGCCAAGGAAGAAGACCCAGATTTCAACCTAAGAATGCTAGGCTGGCAAGTAAAGGATGCGCCATTCTACATGATGAAGGCAGCTCCAGCAGTTCACCACACAATGGGTGGTCTAAAAATCAACACAGAAGCAAAAGTCCTAAACAAAGACGGACAATGGATAGAAGGCCTATACGCAGCAGGCGAAGTAACAGGCGGTATCCACGGCGAAAACAGACTAGGATCTGTAGCAATGACAGACATCACAGTATTTGGTAAGATAGCAGGCGAAAACGCAGCAGCAAATGCCAAAAACTAAGAAAATATCAAGAGAAGTCCCTCGGGGCTTCTTTTTTTATGACAAATCATTTAAGTCCAACATGCAAAGATTGCAAAAAATTGTTTAACCCTGCGAGCTAATAGGTATATATAAGATAGGATTAAGAATAAAGTTGGAGGAATTATGATAAATACAGAAGTTAGAAATAAAGTTGGACTGATATATCTAGATAGTCCAGAGACCCTCAATGCCATAAATGGTCAAATGGTCGATGAAATATATGAAGCCCTTAAAAAATTTGAAGAAGATAAAGAAATAAGGGCAATCCTTTTTGATTCTCATGCAGAAAAGGGTCTATCAGCAGGTGGAGACCTAAAAGAAATTTACTATAATTATCTTACAAATGATGAAGCACCTAAGAAGGAAGAATTTTTCAAAAAGGAATTTGACCTTAATAAATACATCATGGATTATCCAAAGCCAATCATAAGCCACTGGTTTGGCATAACCATGGGCGGGGGAATTGGCCTTACCATCCATTCTGACCTAATCATAGCAGATGAAACAACAAACTGGGCCATGCCAGAAACAAGCTTAGGCTTTGTGCCAGATGTATCTGTAGGCTACTATATATCAAGGCTTGACAGGGCCCTTGGCCAATATGTCGGCCTAATAGGATCAAGGCTATATCCAATAGATTTGGTAAAAAACGACCTTGCCCACATCCTAATAAATCATAAAGATTATCAAGAGATTTTAGAAATAATAGTAAGATTATCAGAAACAAGCGAAGATTTAATAAGGGACATAAAGAATGAAATTTCAGGCTTTGCCATAAAAGAAGGCACCAGCCCAAATATAGAAAATGAGGCCAAGATAAAGACCCACTTCGCTAAAGATTCTGTAGAAGAAATCGTAGCTAGCCTTAAAGAAGCTGATGATGATTTTGCAAGAGAAAGCCTAGAAGTCCTAGAATCAAGAGACCCCTTCATGGTTAAGGTCCAATTTGAAAAATATTTCCTAGGCAAAAAATTAACCCGCAAGGAGACAATCGACCTAGACCTAGATATAATCAGATACGGCCTAAAGACAGGCGCTATCAAAGAAGGCATCAGGGCCAAACTAATAGATAAGGACAATGAAGCAGTCTGGCCAGTATCAAGCCTTGCTGATGTAGATGAGAAAGAAGTAAAAAATCTTCTTAGAATAAAATAAGCACCAAAAAAGCGAGGAATTAAATCCTCGCTTTCAATGTTATATAATTAAGCTTCTATAGAGTTTTCCCATAGGCCGTGGATATTGCAGTAGCTTAGGGCATAAACTTCGCCAGCTTTTTCTGTTTGGATGCTTACTTCTACTTCTGGAATTGAGAAGACTTCATCTTCGCCATGAGCCTTAAATTCATAAGAACCAACTTCAATTGGGAATTTAGCTCCTTCAGCCTTGAAGAACACTTTGATCCAAGCGATATGGTGTTCAAGTGTATTTGGATGGGCAATTTCTTCACCTACAAATGCCTTGATGTGAAGTAGGTTGCCTTCTCTTTTAGCTTCTAGAAAAGGAACGTGTTTTTCAGCTTTCCAATCTGCAGTTTGAACTGTTTCGGTTAATTTCATATTATCCTCCATAAATTTACGTAATATCGTGTATTAAATATATACCCTTGCTGATAATTTGTAAACATATATTTATAATAAATTTCCTTTAACAAATAATATAAATATAAGAATAAATGAATTTTTAGCTAATTAACTTATTTTTGTGCTATAATATAAGTAAGTGATAAACTAAATTGTAAGAATGTCCTTATTTGATTTAAGTAAGAGAATTCTAGATAGAAAAGGAGTGAAAATGAAGGTATTAATAGTAGTGGATTTACAAAATGATTTTATAGATGAGGCACTCGGCAATGCTGGCAATGACGCAATAGTTGAACCTATTGATAGGCTAGTAGAAAATTTTGATGGGGAAGTTATCTTTACCAGAGATACCCACGATGATGATTACCTAGCTAGCCTTGAAGGCAAGCACCTTCCAGTAAGCCACTGTATAAGGGGGACTTGCGGCTGGCAAGTAAGAATTGACACCAGGGGCAAAAAAATCATAGATAAGCCATCCTTCGGCTCTTATGAGCTTGTGGAATATCTAGAAAACTTAAATAAAAAAGAAAAAATTGACCAGATTTATATGGTTGGAATTTGTACAGATATTTGCGTGATTTCCAACGCCCTTATGATCAAAAATGCCCTTCTTGATACAGAAGTCACAGTCATAGAAGACCTCTGCAAGGCCACAAGCGAAGCAGCCCACCAAACAGCCATAGATGCCATGAAATCTTGCCAGGTTAATATAATAAAATCCCAAGACCTTTAAAAATAAAAAGCTTAAGCAAAATCTCCTGCTTAAGCTTTTATTTTTATGATTTTTAGACCCTATAATTGGGTACTTTTATAAGAAGATAGTTTTTGCATAAAATTTTTATGAAAAATAAGGAGAGTAAGATGACATTTAGAGATGATTTTTTGTGGGGAGGAGCAACAGCTGCTAACCAATGCGAAGGAGCCTATGATGTAGATGGCAGGGGTCTTGCCAATGTTGATCTTTGCCCTGTGGGAGAAGACAGGGTCGCTGTAATTACAGGCAGAAAAAAGATGTTAGAATTTGATGATGACCACTTTTATCCAGCCAAGGAATCTATAGACATGTATCACAGATACAAGGAAGATATAGCCCTTTTTGCTGAAATGGGCTTTGGAGTTTATAGGTTTTCTATAGGATGGACAAGAATTTTCCCAAAGGGCGATGAAGAAAAGCCAAATGAAGCAGGTCTAAAGTTTTATGAAGACCTCATAGATGAATGCCTAAAATATAATATAGAACCTCTAATTACCATAACCCATTTCGATTTTCCAATGCATCTAATCCAAGAATATGGGGGCTGGAGAAATAGAAAAGTTGTCGATTTTTATCAAAATCTCGTAAGGACAATCTTTACAAGATTTAAGGGCAAGGTCAAATACTACCTAACCTTTAACGAAATAAATGTAATCCTTGCAGCACCATTTATGGGAGCAGGCTTATGCTTTGAAGAGGGTGAAGACGTTGAAAAGACCATGTACCAAGCCATCCATAACGAGTTCTTGGCAAGCGCCTATGCTACAAAAATTGCACACGAAATAGATCCAGAGATAAAAGTAGGTTGCATGCTAAATTCAGGAACAATTTATCCTGCTACATCCAACCCAAAAGACATATTCCATGCACAAAAGACAGCCAGAGATAATTATTTCTTCACAGATGTACAAGTAAGGGGCTATTATCCAACTTATAAACTAAGAGAGCTTGAAAGAAAAGGAATCTTGCCAGAAATAACAGAAGAAGATAAGAAAATCCTAAGGGAAAATCCGGTAGATTTTGTATCAATATCCTATTACACCACAAAAACAGTAAGTGCTGACAAAGATATCAAGCTTTCAGAATCCAACCTACAAATTACAGTAGATAATCCATACCTAGAAAAAACCGAATGGGGTTGGCAAGTAGATCCACAAGGTTTTAGGACAACCATAAACGAAATCTATGACAGGTATCAAAAGCCAATATTTGTAGTAGAAAACGGCCTAGGAGCTGTCGATAGGGCTGATGAAAATGGCTATGTGAATGATGATTATAGGATAGACTTTTTAAGAGACCATATCAAGGCCATGAAAGATGCGGTAGAACTTGATGGAGCAGATGTCATAGGATACACAACTTGAGGACCAATAGATTTAGTATCAGCATCCACTGGTGAAATGAGTAAGAGATACGGCTTTATCTATGTAGACCGTGATGATTACGGCAAGGGCAGTCTCAAGAGAACTAAGAAAAAATCATTTGATTGGTACAAAAAAGTCATAGGATCAAACGGCGAGGACCTTGACTAATGTATTTAGTTTTTGATGTAGGCGGCACCCACAGCAAATATGCCCTGATGGATGACAAAGCCGAAATTAAAGAAAGGGGAAAATTTGACACAGTAAGGACAAATAGAGAAGACTTTGTCGAATCCCTAGAAAATATTGTAGACAAATACAAGGACCAAATAAGTGGTATAGGCCTATCCATGCCAGGCTTTATAGATTCAGAAAAAGGTTTTATGGTAAATGGAGGCAGCCTTTCTTATATCAAAAATTGGCCAATAGTTGATGAATTAAGCAAGAGATTTGGCAAAGTTGTGACAGTAGAAAATGATGCTAGGTGCGCGGCCCTAGCTGAATATTGGCAAGGAAATCTCAAAGCCTATAAGAACTCTGTGACCCTAGTCTTAGGAACAGGAATAGGCGGGGCAATCATGATAGATGGAAAGATCTACAGGGGAAGTGACCTAATAGCAGGAGAATTATCCTTTATCCTTACAAATATTATGGCAGAAAGAAAAATGGAAAATTCTATGTGTGCCATAGCAAGTGTGCCTCAAATGGTGGGAAAAGTGGTAGAAAGGCTAAATTTAGCAAAAGAAAATGCAAATGGGGAATATGTATACTCCCTTGCAGAAAATGGCGATGAAGTAGCCCTAGAAGAAATAAGGGCCTACCTATCAATCATAGCCTTTTTGATCTATAACCTAAACCTAGTCCTAAACCCAGAAATCTTTGCCATAGGCGGAGGCATAAGCAGGCAAGAATTGACCCATACAATCCTAAAAGAAGAGCTAGAAAAAATCTACGACTCAATGGGACTTGACCTAAAGGTACCAAAGCTAACAAATTGCAAATTTTTCAACGACGCCAACCTCATAGGCGCTCTTTATAAACATATAAAAAATTAAAAACAAAAACGGAGTTAGGCCTTGGCTTAGCTCTATTTTTATGCCACAGGATTTGCTTATATATTAAAATAAATTTAAAGGGGGATATTAAAAGAAAGTTAATGGGGGATATTAAAGCAAACTTAAAAGAGAATATACAAGTATTAATAATACAAGATAGACTAAGACTATCCTTAAAGTTACTTCAATACCTATTAAATTAAATCGGGACATTTTAAGATAATTTGATATATATATAAGCAGGGAGAATATTATATAATAAAGTTAAGAAATCGTAAACAGAGGAGAAATCATAACTGAAAACTTAACAGCTACTGGCAATATCGACCCAGATTAGTCGATAGACATAAGCCAGGAAGCTAATTTTATATGGGTCATAGCCAATAAATTAAGGGGCGTCTATATACCTGACAAATACGGGAATGTCATCATCCAAATGACAATAATTAGGAGATTTGAATTCGTCCTTGAGCCGACTAAGGATGAAATTTTTAAAGACTACAAGGAAGAGTAGCAATAAAAATGCAATTTGTAGGAAAGGAGTATGGGCAAGGGTTTATGTTAAAAATAGAATCTAAAATACAAGAAAAAGTCATGTCTTTAGTGTATTGTGTATTTTTTCTCTTTACTTTTAGCTCTTCATAGCCTTGTGACTTGTATGCATTTACCCATCTTTTTACTATTTCCTGATGAGAAAGTTTATATTTTTAGATAAAGATTTATATGAGATATTTGTTTCTAAATATTCCTTTGCTACTTTTATTTTAAATTCTGTGCTATATTTTGCCATTAAAAAATTTACCTCCTTTGGTTAGTTTTTTGGTCTAACTTTTCGGGTCAGTACATTTTCGGGCTAGCTTTATTTTTTTCTTAGTTTAAGGCAGTAGATTATATATTTGAAAGGAACCAGTCTTATATGCTATAATGAAAGTGATAATTGATATCATGCGATAAAAGAAGGCCTTTAACTGTTACTTTATACAAGACTATATTGATAGGTCATTTGGGCTTCTTCTTGATGTTTTTGGGAGATATGACCTTATATTATGATCCTAATGATTATGATGGCAAGCCCTATTTACACCCATATTTCTTTTGATTCTCACTCCCCTTGTTGATAGATTTCCAAAGGGTTTGAATATGATTATTCGCGGTGGTTGGTTTAACTTAATATATTTTGTTTACTACCTAACCTTATTGATAAACTATACTAATATGAATTTATAAGCTTATAAGTCAGGGATTAAATTTATTATTTACAGGAGAAAATTTATGAAAAAATTAAATTTTATTGATAACAAGAAAACAAAAGCTGACTACAAAAACTGGGTTCCTGAAAGCTTGTTAAGGAATTTAATACTTGCAAGCCTCGTGGCTTTTATCCTGTTTATAGCCCTGGGTGTCAGTGATTTTGTACTTAGCGGAAGAACTCGTCTTATCTTTGCCATTATTCTTGGATATGCAACGCTGAAACTTACTTTTTTTGCAATTTGGATGAGATTACTATATAGGGCTTTTGATTACAATGGAAAAAGAAAGCTTGCCAAAATAATTATAGAAAAGACTGCAGCTTATGTAAAAATTCCTGATGGTGGACTTGGACTTGACGTAGGATGTGGTAGTGGAGCTCTTACTATAGCTTGTGCAAAGAGAAATCCAAAGGCGACCATGGTGGGCTGTGACATATGGAAAGGTTCATATAAAACTGAATTTTCTAAAGAACTCTGTAAAAATAATGCAAAATTAGAGGGAGTAGAAAATGTGAGATTTGAAGAAGGAAATGCAGTGGATCTTCCTTTTGAAGATGAAAGTTTTGATGCAGTAACAAGTAACTACGTTTATCACAATATAAGTGGGAAAAACAAACAAAAACTTTTACTGGAGACATTGCGTGTGCTAAAAAAAGGTGGAGTTTTTGTCATCCATGATCTGATGAGCAAGTCAAGATACGGAGATATGAATAAATTTATCGAAAAGCTTAAAAAAGATGGCTACGAAGATGTGCAATTAATTGATACAACAAAGGGGCTTTTTATGGGTCACAAAGAAGCCTTATTCTTGGGACTTTACGGCTCAACTCTTCTTATTGGGAGAAAATAAAATTGTATATAAATTATTAGACAAATTTAGAAAGTTGATAGGGTGTGCAAGATGAAATACAAAGCTTTTTATTTCTTATTATTTAAAGGTCCAATGAAGAAAGTTCTTACAGAAAAGTATGATAAAGTATATAGTTCAGAAATTATTAAGAAGAGTAAAAAAATTTATCGAAAATTAATAGAAGAGGCAGATGATATCGGCGATGACAATCCAATGGCATACAATGAGATGTTCGCCCTTGTCTTTGTTGCTCCATATATAGCAAGTGAGAAAAAAATTTCACCAGAAATCATTCAAGAGATGATGCGAAGAACTCTTTATTCTTTTAAATGGTATTTTTCCTTAGTCAACCTCAACACTAAGATAGGAAAACAGGCCAATAAGAAAAATATTCTTAAGTATTACAAGTGGTATACAGCAGAAAAAGAAAAGCTCTATCCTACATCCTTTAAGGTTGATTTTGTGGGAGAACCCTATGAGGGTGCTTGTTATTATAGAATTACACGCTGTCCCATTTGTGCTTACACAAAGAAGCTGGGTGTCGATGAATTAATGCCCCTATTTTGTGAGCTTGATGAGCTTATGATAAGTCTTGAGCATGGAATACTTCACAGAAAAGATACCATAGCAAATGGAGCAGATTGTTGTGATTATTTTATTACAGGCGATAGAGAATAAAGTTAAGTTACAAAAATAAGTATTGGTAAAAACTTATAAATGATTATTAATGAAGGTGTGAAATGAGTTTGACTTATAAAATTGCATCAGAAATAGTAAGACTTCTTGGGGTCAAAAAATGTTTTAAAGAACAAGGATCAGATGCTTGAGTATGCAAAGGTAGAAAATGCAAAGGCAGTATTTGAAGGAATGGGCCACGGACAATTTCTCCACGAACACCCTCAAGAATACGCTAAGAAACTAAAAAACTTTTTAGAAAATAAATAAGGAGAATATTATGGATATAACAAGAGCAATATTAGATGGAATTGCAATGGCTGCTATCTTTAACGGTTCAGTGGCAGCTTTTGTACTGATTAACCCAAGATTTTTCTTCGATTCTTATCCAAAGGCAATTCAAAATTCGGCTCCAGTAAAAATGACAAAGGGAGAAAAAAGAATAAATTTCATACTTACATATGTAATTTCAATAATATGTTTGATATATGGAGTGGCCTCTCTTTTACATACGGGAACAAGAGGACTTAGAGATCTTTTCTGGATGAGCTATATTCAGTGGATAATATTAAACTTTGGAGATTTCCTTTTGTTGGATATACTTTTATTCCAAGGAAAGTACAAGGATAGGATAGTCATACCAGGCACAGAAGGGCATGAGGACTACAAATTTGGAAATTGGATGAAACATTTGGCCATTAAGGAACATTTTATCTTGATGCCATTACTAATTCCAACAGTATCCATAGTCCAAGCTTGGCTAGTGGTGTTACTGGGATTATAAAATAAATTTGATTAAGAAATCTCGAGGAGAAAAATTTGGAAATTAGAAAAATATCAAAATCAGATTTAGAAGAATTAGCAAAGTTAATGGTAGATGTCTATAATGGTCCACCTTGGAATGATAAATGGACAGCAGAAACAGCCCTAGAATCTTTAACCGATATTTCAGATTTTCCTAAATTTTTTGGCAATCTAATTGTCGATGGAAATAAAATAATTGGTGCAATAATTGGTCATATAAGAAGATATGCGACTGAATCAACTTTTTATATTGATGAGTTTTTCATTTCTGAAGAATATAGGGGGACAGGTCTGGCAAAAAAACTTTATCAAACAAGTATAAAAGAATTGCAGGAAAGAGGTATAAGCGGTGCATTTTTCACTACTTTAAAAAATTCTCGAGCCTATAATTTTTATGTAAAACAAGGCGCTTGGGATTTGAAAGATTCTTCATGCTTCTACCATAAATTTTTCTAAAGGTAATTTAAAAATATAAGATGTTTTGAAGCAAGGATAGGCAGGGCCGAGAGCTGGCCTTTCACCTATATTCCATGAAGCAAGCCATCGAGGAGGGCTTTATCATCGATGTCCTCCAGTAATATGTGACCTATGAAACCATGAATATGGGTAGGGGAAGCCTAGGGTCTGATAATAAGAAAAAGCTTTCTGAAATAATTGATGATATAAATGCTAGGACTGGGTTGAATCTGGATGTGGATGAGGCATCAAGGGCTATCATGCAGATTAGGGACCTGATGATGAGGTCTGATGACCTTAGAAAGTCAGCGAGAAATAATAGCGAGGATGACTTTAGATTTTCCTTCTATTCTGATGTAGAAGATGCCTTGATTGCTGGCTTTGACCAAAATAGGGATTTTTATAGCTTGCTTTTGGACAATAAGGATATACAAAAAGAGGTCTTGGGACTATTTATACCAGGCCTTTATAAGAATTTGAGGCAGGATAATATTTAGGAGGGCTTATGAAATTAGAAGTGTGTATTGATTCTTATGATTCGATGATTTCAGCTGTAGTGGCTGGGGCTGATAGGGTTGAGATTTGTTCAGCTCTTGACCTTGATGGTCTTACTCCATCGGTGGGTCTTGTGAGGATGTGTGAGCCTTATGATATTGAAAAATATGTGATGATTAGACCTCGTCCTGGGCATTTTACCTATGATGGGCTAGAGCTTGCCCAGATGAAGGAGGAGATTATGGCCTTTAAGGATATGAAGATCCACGGCTTTGTCTTTGGTGTCCTTGATGCTGATGGCAAAATTGACATAGAAACTATGAAAGAACTTGTTTATCTGGCCTATCCAAAGTCTGTGGCCTTTCACAGGGCCTTTGATTATTCAATTGGTGGGGAAGATCAGGTTGAGGACTTAATTAAGATGGGAGTTGAGCGAATTCTTACATCTGGCAAGAAGCCTAAGGCTATAGATGGCTTAGATTTAATAAGAGATTTGCAAGAAAAATACGGTGACAAAATCGAAATTATGGCTGGTTCTGGAATAAATTCTTCAAATATCAAGGAGATTTACGAAAAAACTGGGATTGAGTCTTTCCATATGTCAGCTAGAGATTATTACCAAACAGAGACCTCCTATAATAATTTTGGAGGGGCTTTTTCTGATTATTCTTATGCGGTCGGGATAGAAATTGAGATGGCGAGGGAAGTTCTCGATTCTCTTTAAAAATTTTTTCCTTTTTGTGACCTAGGTCATAGTAAGTTTTTATATTTTTGATAAAATTATTATAGAAACGTTGAGTAGAATAGATTGAAAGGAAAAATAATGATTAAAGATAGTAAGATTATATTAATTGGTGATGGAGCTGTTGGTTCATCTTTTGCCTATGCTGCTACCCTTTGGGGTATCGGCAGAGAGCTTGGAATTATAGATATCAATGAGGATAAGGCTGAGGGAGATGCCATGGACTTATCTGATGTTTTAAGTTTTGCAAGACCTAAGAAGATTTATAAGGCTAACTATAGCGATTGTGCTGATGCTGAGCTTGTTGTAATTACAGCAGGTGCACCACAAAAACCAGGCGAAACTCGTCTAGACCTTGTAGATAAGAATTTGAAGATTTTTAAGGATATGATTGGCAAGATTAAGGATTCAGGATTTGAAGGAATCTACCTAGTAGCTGCTAACCCTGTTGATATCCTAACTTACGCTACCTGGAAATATTCAGGTGCAGACTGCAACAAGGTTATAGGATCTGGTACAAGCCTTGATACATCTAGGTTTAAGAAGGAAATAGCCAAGCTTGTTGGTATCGATCCAAGAAGTGTGGATACCTATATCCTAGGTGAGCACGGAGATACAGAATTCCCTGTTTGGAGCCATACAAATATAGGTGGCCTTCCACTATACGAATGGGTGTCTAAGCATTCGCAAGTCGATGAGATGGAGCTATTAGCTACTTTCGATAAGGTTAAAAATGCAGCCTATGAGATCATTAATAAGAAGGGGGCAACCTTCTACGGAATAGGAGCAGCCCTAGCCCGCCTAGCACAAGCTATAATTAATGATGAAAAGGCAGTTTACTCAACATCATCCTATCTTGATGGTGAATATGGCCAAAAGGATATCTATATAGGAGTGCCAACAGTAATCGGCAAGGATGGTGCAAAATGGGTAATCGACGTGCCTTTAACAGATACAGAGCAAGAAAGAATGGACAAGTCTGCAGCTACCCTAAGAAAGGTAATGGAGGATGCAGGCCTATACGATTAATAGGCTCATTAGTCTATGAAAATAGCCATAGCCAAGCTATGACTGGCAAATCCCACAAATACATTTAACTAAATATTAACTACTATTACACTATTAACCCTAGCTTGGCTAGGGTTTTCTTTATATTCTTTTTTATAAAATCTAATTTTTTAAAAATATTTTTCTTCTTGGACTTTTGGCTTAAATTAGGACTTTTTTTCAATAATAGATAAATATTTTTATTTTATTAATTATAAATCATATTATTTCAAAACTTGAATATTATGTTGGTAGGTGTATTATATAGCCAGGACATGAAAAATATATTTTAAGATATATAAGTTAAGACCTATTATTTCTTAAAAGATGGCTTAAAAACATTTACAATATTAAGTTTCTTAATAAAGTGTAAATAATATATTATGAATCATAACTTATTAAGTGCCTTTTACTAGTAGGAATATTTCATAAAAGCCAATTTTAAAGAATCTTTAGGTCTTAGCTTGTGGCTGAATTATTTAGTCCGAATTTAGAAAGGAAGTTAGAAATGAAAAAAATATCTAAATTTATTTCCTATCATCCAAGATTAGTTTTACTTATTATGACCTTATTGCTCATTCCTTCTTGGATAGGATATAAGTCTACTGGTGTCAATTATGATATCTTGTCATATTTGCCAGCTGATCTAGAGTCCACCCAGGGCCAGGAAATCTTGGATAAGGATTTTAAAAATGCTGCTACGGGCATGCTAATCCTTAAGGGGACTGACCATGATGCGGATGTGCTTAAAAATGAAATCCTTAAGATTGATGGGGTGGAGGATGTAATTTCCAAGTCTTCTATACTTGGCGATACGGTTCCAAATGAATTTTTGCCAGATGAAATCAGGGATGCCTTTTATGCGGAGGATTCTACCCTGCTTATGGTTAAATTTTCTGAATCATCTTCATCTATAAGGACTATGGAGGCTATTGATGCCATAAAGAGCCTTGAGTCTAAGGAAAAATACCTAAGCGGGATTTCTTCTTTGGTTAAGGATACTAAGGATTTGATTGATAAGGAAACTCCAATCTATGTGGCTCTTGCTGTTGCACTTGCCCTTGTGGTCTTATCCTTTGCCAACGAATCAACTATTATCCCATTTTTGTTTATGCTAAATATTGGCTATGCGATTTTGTATAACTTTGGGACCAACTTATTCCTTGGGGAAATTTCCTATATTACCAAGGCTATTGCAGCTGTTTTGCAGCTGGCTGTTACTACAGACTATTCGATTTTCCTCTATCACAGGTATGTAGAAAAGAAGAGGAAAAATGAAAGCAAAAACGAGGCTATGGCCAAGGCCATTGATTCAACCCTTGCGTCTATCTTTGCCTCATCCCTTACTACCTTTGCAGGATTTTTGGTCCTCTTACTTATGCAATTAGGCCTTGGTAAAGATATTGGCTTGGTAATGAGTAAGGGCGTACTTTTGGGCCTTATTTCAACAGTAGTTGTCTTACCACCAATGATTTTGATGGCAGAAAAACTTGTAAATAGGTTTAACCACAAGGTCTACCTACCTAGTTTTGAAAGAACAGCCAATTTTACAATTAAAAATAGGAAGAAACTCTTCATAGTATTTTTGCTCTTGTTCCTACCAGCTATCTACGGGTCAAGGAATACCGACCTTTACTACAACTTAGATAGGTCTCTCCCTCAAGATTTGGATTCAATAGTTGCGCTAAATAAGATGAAAAAGGACTACAAGATGGCTTCAAGCCACTTTATAGTAGTAAAAGATGACCTATCAAAGACATCTGTTAATTCCATGATTGAAGAAATTGAAAATGTGGATGGGGTTAACAATGTACTTAGTATAAATTCTATGACAGGCCTAACCCTACCTAGCGAATATTTACCAGATAAGCTTAAGAAGAATTTTGAGCAAGCTGGCTATCAGATGATAATGGTAAATTCCAAATATCAGACAGCCTCAGATGAGGTAAATAAGCAAATTTCAGCTATAGATAAGATTGTAAAGGCCCATGACCCAGAGGGCAAGCTCACTGGTGAAGCAGTTCTTACAAAGGATTTGACAATATTATCAGACAGGGACTTTAAAATGGTAAATATCGTATCAATCGCAGTGGTATTTTTAATCATTGCCCTAGTCTTTAAGTCACTTGCAATTCCAATAGTTTTGATTGCTGCAATTGAGTTAGCTATTTTTATAAATATGGGAATCCCATTTTATTTTGGCCACACCATCCCATTTATTACATCGATAATTATAGGGGTAGTTCAATTAGGTTCAACCATTGACTATTCAATCCTGATGATGGATAGGTTCCTCTTTGAATATAAAAAGCACAGAAATCTCGAAAAGGCCCTCGACCTTTCAGTCAGGGAAACTTCAAAATCAATTGTTACATCAGCCCTAGCCTTTTTTGCGGCGACAATTGGCGTTGGTATCTATTCAAAAATGGAGATTGTTTCGACTATTTGTATTTTCTTGGCAAGGGGTGCGATAATTTCAATGCTTGTAATTATTATCTTCCTACCAGCATTAATTGGAATCACCCTTCCATTTATAGAAAAAACTACTAAAGGATTAAAGAAAGGAAATGAAAATGAATAAAAAATTTACAAAGGCCCTTGCAGTTTTAAGCGTAAGCGCAATCCTTGGAGGTAATATAGCTTACGCTGCTGAGCCTAAGGCTAGCAAAAATGAAACAGTTTATGTAAGCAAGGAAGCAGGGGAGATTAAAGATAAGACTGTTTCTGTTTGGATAAATAAGGATGAGAAGGCCAAGCTTAAGGATAAATCAGACCTTAAGGATATCAAAAATCTAGAGACCGATGAGAAAATCGAGGCCAAGGATGGCCAGATTGACATAGATAGTGATGTCAAAGACTTTTATTACCAAGGTAAGACTGACAAGGACTTGCCAGTGGATGTGGAAATAAAATACCAACTTGACGGTAAGGATATAACTTATAAGGACCTAGATGGAAAATCAGGTAAGCTAAAAATCACCATAAGTGCCCATAATAAAGTAAAATCTAGCCTTAAGTCAGGAAAAATTATCTATTCACCTTACCTAGTTGCAAGTGAGATGACCTTTGCTGATGACCAGGTTAAAAATATTAAGGCTGATTCTGCAAAGATTATAAAAGATGGGAAAAACCAGATAGTTACAGGCATCCTAACACCTGGAATGAGGGATAATTTCGATGGAATACTTGATGGAGACAAGCTCGATAAGTTTAAAGATGAGATTGAAATTGAAATGGAAGTTGAAAATTTCAAGCCAAGCGAGGCCTATCTTGTAATTACCAATGAAATTTTCCAAGATGGCAAGACTTTGGATTCCCTTGATGACCTTGATCAAGGGATAGGGGAATTAACAGCAAATGCAGGCAAACTAGTCGATGCATCAGCTAAGCTTAAGGATGGATCAGCTAGCCTAAATCAAGGTCTAGGAGACCTTGCAGGTGGAGCTGATAAGCTAGCAAATGGTTCCCAAAGATTAAAGGA
The DNA here is from genome assembly GCF_046365475.1 of Anaerococcus kampingae. NCBI lineage: Bacteria > Bacillati > Bacillota > Tissierellia > Tissierellales > Peptoniphilaceae > Anaerococcus > Anaerococcus kampingae. The sequence goes on along the minus strand of NZ_JBGMEF010000017.1, from coordinate 28,123 downwards.
TGGCTTTGATCAGATGAGTGGTGCCTTTGCAGGTCTTCCAGAAAAGATTGGCCCAATGCAAGAAGCCATAAGCGCCCTAAATAATGGAGGGGCAAGGCTAAATGCAGGCCTTGGCCAATATACAGGAGGAGTTGCTGAGGTAAATTCAAATATGACCGCCCTCTTAGAAGGGGCTGATGGCCTAAATCAAGGGGCCAATGACCTAGATGCTGGAATTAAGGATCTTAGCCAGGGCCTTGTAAGTATGAAAGAAAAAATATCTGAAGGATCTGATGGAAATGATTTGGCAGAATTTGCTAAGGGCATCAAGACCCTAAAGGCAGGAATCGATGATTTTAGCCAAAAAATAGATCCTATGGCTGATTCCTTAAATAAGTTAAGTGCTGGCTTAGAAGAGGCAAGCAAGTCTCAAGTGAGTCTTGCAGGAGGTCTTGAAAAACTAAATGAGGCAAGCCAAAATGCCCCATCTAGTCAAGCAACTCTAGCAAGTATAAATGAAAAGGCGTCTGCTCTTGAAAATCAAATAGCAAGCCTTGAATCGAAAAACCTTGACGGGTCATTGACAGGAGAGATAGAAAGCCTAAGAGCCATCCAAAGTGGACTTTATAAAGATGCTACAAATCTTACTGCAAGTGCCAAGGCAAATGCCAGTATCTCAGCTGGTTTAAATCAATTAAGTCAATCATCAAATGACCTTACATCAGGTCTGGGCAAATTAAATCAAGGATTAGCAGAGATGGCAAGTCAAGTAAATTCTTCTAAGGAAGACTTAAACCAGGCATCAGATGCTCTAGGAGCAGGACTTGCCAAGCTTGACCAAGGCTTAGAAAAAAGCGACTTGATGAAATTAGCTGAGGCCTTCGACCAATTAGACCAGGGACTTTCTAAATTAAAGGCAGGTTCCGAGAAATTAGCAGCAGGTACCAGTAGGAATAAGGAAGGTGTAGAAAAACTTGCCCAAGCCTTAAATCTTCTTGATTCAAAATCAGAAGAATTAAAGACAGGCTCAGAACAATTGGCAGGTGGTCTAAGTGAATTTAATGAAAGATCTAAGGCCCTAAAAGACCTAACATCTATAAATGACAAGGCCTTAAATCCAATGGCCCAAGGCCTAAACGACCTAAATAAAGGAATCCTGGACCTAAGAGCAGGAGCCTTAAAATTAAAAGAAGGATCTGACACCTATAAGGCAAAATATGACGAATTTGACTCAGGCCTTAGAAGATATAAGGCAGAAGGCATAGATAAATTAGAAGAAAAGACTGGCGATTTAGACAAGGCCAAAGAAGTCCTAGACCAAATGTCAAACCTTGCTAGGAAAAATAATTCAATCTCAGGCACAAGTAATGAATTTGAAACCAGATCAAGGATTATAGAAAAGATTAGATAAGAAAATTAATGTTGAAAAACAAGGGATTTGTTATATAATAATACCAAGAGAAGCCACCTCTTACAAAGCAGAGTAATTGAGTAACACAAATTCACAAAAAAGACCCTAGCTGGTGACTAGGGTCTTTTTAATTATTTGTCCATAGAATCTGATATCTTGCTTGTTAAAAGCAGAATTAGGCCTACAAACAATGGAAAATAAAAATTTTCCCATAGTAATTGAGTTAACATGAACTCACCTCCCTCCACCTAAATAATATATGGTGTTAGGCAAGTTTATTATATCATATCTTGATAAAAGTAGACAATAAGTAAGCTTGAAAAATGGGGGATTTGTTATATAATAATACCAAGAGAAGCCACCTCTTACAAAGCAAATGATGGTAGTCGTGATTAGACTCACGAAAAAAGACACTAGGCCTAAACTAGTGTCTTTTTGATTTAATTGTCCATAGAATCTAAAATCTTGCTTGCTAGAAGCAGGATTAGACCTACAAACAACGGAAAATAAAAATTTTCCCAAATGATGGTTGTCATTATAGACTCACCTCCCTCCACCTAAAAATATAGGGTGTTAGGCAAGTTTATTATATCATATCTTGATAAAAGTAGACAATAAGTAAGCTTGAAAAATGGAGGATTTGTTATATAATAATACCAAGAGAAGCCACCTCTTACAAAGCAAAGTATAAGAGTAGTGATATAACTCACTAAAAAATACCCCAGCTGCAATCTGGGGTATTTTTTGTTATTATTTGTTCATAGAATCCCAATACTTGCTTACAAAAAGCAGGATTAGTCCCACGAACAATGGAAAATAGAAATTTTCCCAAAGTATAAGAGTTAGCATTATAACTCACCTCCCTCCACCTAAAAAATATAGGGTGTTAGGCAAATTTGTTATATCATATTTATATATTTAAACACAAAAAAGCTGGTTAAGGTTATTTTTCTTACCAGCTTTTAATTTTTATTCTCCTACAAAGGTGATTTTGCCTTCTTCTAGTTTCGCAATTCTTGCTAGGGAATAGATATCAACTCCCATTTCTTCTACAAGGGCCCTACCATCTGAGAATGACTTTTCTACAACTATACCTAGTCCTACAGGGTTGGCGCCTGCTTGTCTGCAAAGAGCTACCATGCCTTTGGCTGCTTGACCATTAGCTAGGAAGTCATCGATCATGAGGATGTTTTCTCCTTCTTTTAAGAAGTTTTTATCTACTATTAGCTCATTTGTGACTTGTTTGGTAAATGAATATACGCTTGAGTGGTAGACATCTTCACTTGTTGTGAGAGATTGTTTTTTTCTTGCAAAAACACAGTTTACTTCTAGTTCTAGGGCTGTGGCAAGGGCTGGAGCAATACCAGATGATTCAACAGTTAGGACCTTATCGATGTTTTTGTCTTTAAAGTAGGCAGCAAACTCTTCTCCCATTTTATGTATAAGTTTGGCATCTATCTGTTGGTTTAAAAATGAATCTACCTTTAGTATGTTTGGACCAATAACAATTCCGTCTTTGAGAATTCTTTCTTCTAGTTCTTTCATCATATCTCCTTATCATATCAAATCAATATTTGTAAGCTTTTTATAATTATAATTCTTTTCTAAAATTAGTCAATTTTTGAGAAGTTATGATTGTTTTTGATTGACTTTGAATGAATTTGATGTTATAATATTAACATGATATTAGAAAAAAGATTAGATCTTATAATTTCAACCCTCAAGAAAGAGGAGAAGGTATCAAATAAGGTCCTAACTGAAAAGCTTAAGGTAAGCGAGTCTACTCTTAGGCGTGACTTAGATTATTTACAAAAGCAAGGCAAGATAAGAAGAGTGCATGGAGGTGCAGTTCTTAATATCAATCCTAGCGAGCTAAATTATCTTGACAATGAAAGGGTCCACACCAAGGAGAAGGCAGCAATTGCCAAAAAGGCGGGAGGCCTTATAGGAGATGCCAAATTTATTTATTTAGATGCTGGTTCTACCTGCCATCAAATCCTTGACTATCTGGATATGACAATGGATATAAAGATAGTAACAAATGGTCTTATGCATGTAGAAAAGCTGATTTCTAAAAATATCCCAACCCTCATTCTAGAAGGGGAGATAAAGCCATCAACTATGGTGATAACAGGGATTAAGACCTTAGAATCCATAAGCTCTTACAATTTTGACCTAGCCTTTATTGGGGCCAATGGTTATGATGAGGAGGGCTTTTATACAGCAGATACTAATGAGGCTGTAGTTAAGGCAAAGGCAATAGAAAATGCGACTAGGGCCTATGTCTTGGCAGATTCTTCTAAGGAAAATATCAAGTACTTTGCAAGGATAGCAAAAAGGGAAGATGTAGAACTAATAAGGGAGGAAGGATGATTTACACAATTACGACAAATCCATCAATTGACTATATCATGAGATTTGATAAGTTTAGCGATGGGGCCACAATCAGGGCTTATGAAGATGAAAAATATCCTGGTGGCAAGGGGATTATGGCAAGTAAAATCCTCAAAAACCTCGGAGAAGACCCTATAAATCTGGGTTTTGTGGGTGGTTTTATTGGAGAATATATAGCAAGTGGTGTAAGAGACTTGGGTCTTAAGGAAAAATTTGTAAGGATTGCAGACAATTCAAGGATCAATGTCAAATTAAAATATGACCACGAAACAGAAATAAATGCCAAGGGCCCAAACATTTCCAAGGAAGAAGTGGAAGAATTTTTTACAAGCCTTAAGGAAATTAGTGGAGATGACATAATAGTTATCTCAGGCTCCCTTCCATATAGCCTTGATGAAGATTTTTATAAAAAGGTCATAGAGGCTACAGGGGCAAAATTTACCATAGATATAGCTGATAAGAGGGTGCTTGATTATCTAAAATACAAGCCACTTCTAATTAAGCCTAACAAGGAAGAGCTTGGTAAGATTTTTGAAACAGAAATCACCGATGAAAATATGGTTAAATACGCCAAAAAGCTCAACCAGCTTGGGGCGCAAAATGTAATAGTTTCTCTAGGAGCGGAAGGGTCTATCTTTGTAGATGATAATATCGCCCTAAGAGCTAAACCTATCAAAGGAAAGCTTGTAAATTCAGTAGGTTCTGGAGATAGTATGGTGGGAGGTTTCGTCTACGGACTTGTAAATGCTTACGATAAGACAGATGCCTATAAGCTTGCAGCAGCCTGTGGAAGCGCAACAGCATTTAGTCCTGATATAGCTGAAAGGACAATGATTAACAATATTTTAAGGGAAATAGAGGTAGAAGAAATTGGAAATTAGAGATTTACTAAAAAAGGATCTGATGATCCTAGACTTAAAAGCAGACAGTAAGGAAGCTGCTATCGATGAAATCGCAGCAAAGTTTTTTGAAAAAGGCTATGTAAAAAGTGCAGAAGACTTTGCAGCTGGCCTTAGAGAAAGAGAAGCCCAAGGCTCAACAGCTCTTGGAGAATCAGTAGCCATCCCTCACAGCAAAAACGCAACAGTAATAGAACCTGCAGTTCTCTTTGCTAGAAAAATCGGAGGACTTGATTACGATGCCCTTGATGGGGAGGCGACAGAAATATTTTTTGCAATAGCAGCTCCAGACGGGGAAAATAACCTCCATGTTGCAACACTTGCAGAATTATCAAAGATGATAATGAAAAATGGTTTTATCGCTGACCTTAAGAAGGTAGAAAATCCTGAAGATGTATATGGAGTGATTGATAAATATTCAGAAGCTAAAAAAGAAGAAGTCGTTGAAGCTTCTCCAGCTGATAAAAAAGCTTGCCATATCCTAGCTGTAACAGCTTGTCCAAATGGTATTGCCCACACCTACATGGCCCAAGAAGCCCTAGAAAAGGCAGCTAAGGCTAAGGGAGCAAATATCAAGGTAGAAACAAATGGATCTGATGGAATCAAAAATAGACTCACCCAAGCAGAAATAGATGCGGCTGATGTTATAATAATTGCAGCAGATAAAAAGGTAGAAACAGCCAGATTTAACGGCAAAAAGCTAATCCAAAGACCAGTATCAGATGGGATTAGAAAGGCAGATGAGTTAATTGACCAGGCCCTAGCAGGCAAGGCCAATATTTATCATGAAGAAGGCGGAGCCAGCCAAGAATACGCCGAAGAGAGCCAATCTCTTGGACAAAAAATCTACGGAGACCTCATGAATGGTATTAGCCATATGCTACCATTTGTAATCGGTGGTGGAATCCTAATGGCTATCTCCTTCCTAATAGAAAGATTTGCAGGCAATGAATCAGTGGTCTTCACCTTCCTAAATGGACTTGGTGGAGATGCTTTCAATTTCCTAATTCCAATCCTTGCAGGCTATATAGCCTACTCAATAGCTGACAGACCAGGTCTAATGCCAGGTATGGTTGCAGGACTTATGGCAAGCCGTGGAGCAGGCTTTATTGGCGGACTAATCGGAGGTTTTATAGCAGGTTATGTAGTAAACTTCCTTAAGAAAGCTTGTAAAAACCTACCAAAGACCGTAGAAGGTCTAAAACCAATGCTTATCTACCCAGTTCTTGGCCTATTTATAGTTGGGGCAATCATGTTCTTTGTAATAGATCCAATTTTTACTGGAATAAACACAGCTATCAATAACTGGCTAACAGGACTTGGCGGAGCAAACATGGTAATCCTTGGTGCCCTCCTTGCAGCAATGATGGCAGCAGACATGGGTGGCCCAATCAACAAGGCAGCCTACGCCTTTGCAATCGGAGCCTTCACAGACACAGGCATTGGAACCTTCATGGCAGCAGTAATGGTAGGCGGCATGGTACCACCAATTGCCATAGCAATAGCAACAACTTTCTTCAAGAATAAATTCAACGAAGAACAAAAGAAGACAACAATTACTAACTATATCCTAGGTGCATCCTTCATCACAGAAGGAGCAATCCCATTTGCAGCAGCTGAGCCACAAACAGTCCTTCCATCATGTATAGCAGGATCAGCCCTTGCTGGTGCTATAGTAGGATATTTCGGAGTAAGCGCTCCAGCCCCACACGGAGGAATCTTCATCCTTCCAGCAATGTCAAGCCTAAACCAAGCCCTACTCTTTGTAGGTGCAGTAGTAATAGGCGCTGTAGTTGGCGGCCTAATCCTTGGAGCAATCAAGAAAAAACCAGAATAATAAGCTAGCTAAGCTTTTAAATCATTAATAATATTGACGGATTTTTAAAAAGTCTAAGATAGGAAAAAGACGAGGAATGAAAATGTCCTCGTCTTTTTATAATAAATTTTATTTTTCGATTGTCATTGCGTTGATTTGGTCACATGCTTGCCATACTGGTGTGATGACATCAAAGCCTTTAATCCTGTTTGAATATCCTGTGTGGAATACATTTGAATATAGTGGGATTTCTGGTAGGTAGTCGTTATACCATTTTTGGAATTCTTCCCATTTATCTAGGTAGCCTTCTTTGTCAGATGGATCTGTTTTTCTTAAACTTGCAGTTACTTCATCAGCCTTTGGATCGTTAACCTTGCTTCTGTTAAATGGTCCTTCTGATGAGTAGTAGAACCATGGGTCAAATGGTGTAGCAAAGTCTGAAGCCATTGAAAAAGCTGTATATTGTGCATCTTCTTTTGGGAAACTCAAATAATCCATTAGGGTTGAGAATGAGCCTGCTGTCACATTATATTCCATACCAGCTTGCTTAGCATTTGGAGGAAGTTGGTTTGATATTAGGGTTGTAATTGGTGATTGTTCTGCTCCATATTGGTTAACAACGAGCTTGTTTCCATTCTCGTCATACCTATAATAGTCGAAGCCGTCTTGGTTTTTGTTAAATTCATCTAGTGCTTTTGCCTTATCCCATGGACTCTTGCCGTCTTTTTCGAACTTGTAAGGAGTTTTGTCTAATAATTCATTTGCCTTATCAATATTTAAAATCCAGTTTGTAAGTTTTTCTTGTAAATCTGCTCCTCTTTCCTTATACATCCATTGGCTTTGGCCATACATACCATTTGTTACTACACCATAACCACCTAGGAAGGCTTGAACAAATTCGTTCCTGTCCATTAAGCTTGCTATAGCTTGTCTTACTTCCTTGTATTTAGTTGCTCCTCTGTCTGTTAAAAAGATTATATTTCCATAACCATTTCTTTCATAAGAAGATAAGCCTATTTTTCCAGCCTCTTGTGCTTTTTTGAGTTGGGCAATTTTCCCACCATCAGTTTCAGCTTCCCAAATGTCGATGTCGCCATTTTCTAGTAGGTCTGGGCCTATATTTCTATTTACCAATTGAACTATGATGTGAGGTATGCTAGCTTTTTGGCCTTTGAAATTGCCTTGGTAATTCTCATTAAGGTCAAGTTTAACCATGTTATTTTCAAATTTATTGAACTTGTAAGGACCGCAAGTTACTGCAGGATTAAACCTGTAATCGCTTGTTTCTTTTATCATGGCTTCTTCAATTAGAAGTCTTGTTGGGTCAACATCTCCGCTTTTACGAGCTTCGAGGTCTTTTTCTTTTTGATCTAATTCTTCTTTAGCTTTTTTGTAATCTTCGCTTTCCTTATCCTCTCCTTCATTATCTTTGTCAAAGTTTTCTTTTAGGAGGGCAATTTGATTATCTATAGATTTTTTGTAATTTTCTTTGTCCTTGTCAGTCACTTGGTAACCTTCTTTAACAACAAGTTTCTTGCCATCTTTTGATACAGCCAAGTTTTGACCAATATAGTGAAGAGGTGTTGGGCCTGCATTAGATAAGGCTTGGGCTTCAAAATATGGTAATTGTGAAGCATCAACTGTGATAGAGAAAGTATAATCATCAATCTTTTCTAGACCTTCAAATGAGTCTGTATCACCCTTTTTGAAAGCCTCGAATCCCTTAAGAGAATCACCACCAACATTTAAAGAGCCTGTAAGAGTGTTAAAGTCCTTATCAGATTCTAGTAGGATTCCAAAAAGATAATCATCAGCTGTGATAGGCTCGCCATCTGACCATTTCAAATCTTTTTTGATTGTGTATTTGGTGGTCATAGACCCATCTTTATTCTTGATGAGCTCAGGTTCTTTTTCTAGGGCTGCGGTATTTGTTTGGAACTGACCATATTCATCTATAACATAACAATTATAGCCATTATTTCCTTCAATACCCATAAACTTTCTAACATTTACATCATTAGCGTCATTATTGTAGCCTTGGATGAAGTCTCCATTAATAGTGCTAACACCCAAAACTATGGTATCATCAGCTGTCTGCTTTTCAAAATCATCAAGATTTTCTTTTTGACCATCCTCTAAAGGTTGGGCATTCTTGTTTTCCTCTTGTCCACTTGCCCCATTTCCCGCATCGTTTGTAGAATTTGAATTGGATCCACAAGCCGAAAGACTTAGGACTAAAGCCAAAGCCAATAGGGATGAATAAAGTTTTTTGTTTTTCATACTAACCTTCCTTTTATCTATGTATATTTTATAAATATTTAAAACTCTACTCTCATTATTCATTCGGGTCAAAGATTTTTGTATATATATTAATTTTCTTTTTTAAATTTAGTAGATTTCTAGGTTTGGCAATATCAGGATAAAGGACTTTGCACTTTCGGTTTTTTCTTTTCCTAAAGTGTTTATATTCATCTTTTATTCGCATTCTTATCTTGGTATTTATAATATGTTTGTATATAAATATATTTATATAGATTTTTTAATTTTTAAGTAAAAGTTAATCTTGATTAATTTACTAGGTCTTGTATAATCTAAATATAATAAATTGACATGAAAAAGAAGAGAATATATAAGCGAGTATTACAGAGAAAGTTAGGTAGCTGAGATAACTATATGAGCAATATATTTATGCATCTTTGAGTCGGGTAGGCGAAAATAGTAGCTTATCACAGGTTCGCCTGTTATAGCGAGCGGAGTTATTTGACTCCCATGAGCTTTTCTATTTATAGAAAAGGAAGAAAGGTGGAAACACGATTGCACTCGTCCTTTATTTGGGGACGGGATTTTTTTTACTCAATTTATGATGGTTTGTTGCAATAATCCTCCATTGAGAGGTGAATTTATAGAAAGGTGATATATGAAATATTTAGCAGTAGCAGTAGTCTTGGCTTTGTTTTTTGGCCTAAGTCTACTTAAAAAACGTGGATCAAAATTTTCCACGAGGGTAATTTTAGGTTCAATCCTAGGTCTAGGAGTAGGATTTATCTTTAAGGGAGAAACAGAACTTGTGGGAATCTTTGGAGAAATCTATGCCAACCTCCTCTTTGCCCTTGTAATTCCCCTACTTTTGACATCTGTTATAAAGGTGGTGGTATCAAGCGAAAATTTGGCTAAACTCAAGAGTTTAGGTCTAAAGACAGTTGGAATTTTAAGTCTTCACAATGTCCTAGGCTCTCTAATTGGTCTTGTTTTAGCCCTTGCCTTCTCCATTGGCAGTGGGGCAAATATTCCTTTACCAGAAGCGGCAGAAGCCAAGGAAGTACCAAGCTTTGCAGAAGCAGTGGTAGGATTTTTCCCAAAAAACGTTATAGATGATGCAGGAAATGGTAGGGTTATACCAATAATTGTCTTTGCTGTTTTAATCGGACTTGCAGTTTTACAATTAATAGAACATGGTAAGGAAGAAGAAACTAAGCCATTTGTAGCCTTTATCGATTCATTTTCTGAGGTAATCAATAGGCTAATCGGTTTTGTCACAGACTTTACCCCATATGCAGTCCTTTCCCTAATAGCAAGGGCTGTGGCAAGGATAGACTACACAGCTATTAAGCCTTTGGTCTTTATCCTGCTTCTAACTTATCTGGCAAGTGCGATCCACTCCTTTGTGACAACTGGAGCCCTTTTAAGCATCTTTGCCAAGGTAAACCCAGTCCACTTTTTCAAAAAGCACTTCCCAGTCCAAACCATAGCCTTCACCACCCAGTCATCAGTAGGAACAATTCCTGCCAATGTCGCAAACCTTGAAGAAGAACAAGGTGTGGCAGAAGAAATAGCATCCTTTGTAGCCCCAATTGGAGCAACCATGGGCATGCCAGGATGTGCAGGCTTTTGGCCAGTAATGACAGCAGTTCTTACAGCCAATGTCCTAGGCCTTAATTGGGGAATATCAAATTACGCAAGCCTTGTAATAGTAGCCCTTCTTGTATCCCTAGGCACAGTAGGAGTTCCAGGCACAGCCACAATCTCCACAACAGCAGTCTTTGCAGCTATGGGCCTACCAATAGAAATGGTAGTAATTCTTTCCCCAATCTCATCTTTAGCAGACATGGGTAGAACTGCTACAAATGTAACAGCAGCAGCCTCCTCAGCAGTAATTGTTGCAGCAAGTGAAGGCAAGCTTGATAGGGAAAAATATAATAAATAAGAAAAAGCTATTGCGGGAATTTTAAATCCTGCAATAGCTTTTTTAAAAATTCTTAAACAATTATTAATTGAACGGCGTGTTTTTCAAGCATTTCAATAGTTTTTCTTTCAATATTATCATCAGTAATTACTATATCAATCTTATCTATATCTCCTATTTTAAAGTTGGCTGCCTTGTAAAACTTTGAAGAGTCACATACAAGGATGTTTTTGCTAGTAGATTCATTAATCATGTACTGATTAATCTCAACCTCATCCATAAGAGAAGTTGTAAGTTTTCCGTCAGGTGTAACACCCGAAATACCTATAATTGTAATGTCAGATGCCAGATTTTTAAGGTTGTTAAGAGAAGAGTCCTTGCTATGTACTAAATTTAAAACAAGATCAAGAAAATACTCATCATACAAGGGACAAATAGATAAAGTAGCAGATAATGTTGTAAACAGACAATTTAAGGCAAGTAAACCAAATGAATTATGGCTAATAGATGTAATAGAGTTCAGAATAAAGTGTAAGGAAGAAAAACTCTATCTATAACCAATATTAGACCTATACAACAGTGAAATAATAAGCTATACCTTAAGTTATCACTCAACACTAGAATTAACAAATATAATGCTAAATAAGGCTTTACAGAAGACAAAAAATAAAACTAACCTAATGATACACTCAGACCAAGGATTCCATTATCAACATAGTTCTTGGACTAAAAAACTAGAAAAAATGAATATTAAGCAAAGTATGTCAAGAAAGGGGAATTGCTTAGATAATTCTCCTATGGAGAACTTCTTTGGAATACTAAAACAAGAAATGTTTTATGGTGAGGATTTTAAAAGTTATGACAATTTGATAAATGAGATTGAAAAATATATTAAATTGTACAATGAAGATAGGATTAAAACAAATTTAAACGGAATGTCCCCTGTTATGTACAGATTACATTTCGCTTAAGATATAATTAAATTATTCCGTGTTTACGGGTTCAGGTCATATATCCTGCATCTTATTTTGTTTTGTAAATTTAATTAATCTTTACTTGGTTAAATTTTATCACCTAATCCACAAGGTATAATAATTAATAAGAATAGATATTGAAAAATGCCAAGTATTCGTAAATTCTTTTCCTGGAGCATTACTGATTTATTTACAATATAATATTAAAGTAGAAATAGACTGATTTTAACAAAAATTTAACAAATGTAAAACAGTTGACAATTGAAAAGTATCATGCTATACTTAGTACAAGACCTAGATTATGTGTGTAGGAGGTGAGGAAAAAAGTTATAGGTTTTAGAAGGATAGAAAACGATTGTATTTACTAGGAATCGAAATTCAATATGTTGAAGTGAGCTTAATTATGTAGAAAGTATTGTTAAGGAGAAGATATGGATATTTTATCAAGATTTGCCGAGCATTTTATAGGTATATTTCAAGCTGGCGGAGAAACCTTTATGGGTTTTGTTACAGGAATAATACCTCTTATAGTATGTTTGATGACATTTGTATCAGCCATTATAAAAATGGTTGGTGAAGACAAAGTTAATTCATTTATGAAGAAGATAACTGATAATATTATTTTAAGATACTCAATATTTCCATTAGTTGCAGTATTTGTTCTTGCAAACCCAATGTGCTATTCATTTATTAGATTTGCTAGAGAAAAATATAAACCAGCTGTATATGACTCAATGGTTTCTTTTGTACACCCAATCACTGGTCTATTTCCACACGCTAATGGTGGTGAGCTTTTCGTTTATTTAGGTATAGCCGAAGGTTTTAGGAAATTGGGCATGTCTCAAGGTGGACTAGCTATTAGATATTTCATAGCCGGTTTAATTGTTATCCTAATTAGGGGTATTGTAACAGAAAAATTGACAATTTACTTAGCTAATAGACAAGGTGTTGATTTAGATGCTATCGATAATGGAGGGGAAAATGACTAATTTCAAAACTATAAAAATTGTAAAGGGTAGGGGAGGCTTTGGCGGCCCATTAGTATTAAAACCTACTGAAGAGAAAAAATATGTTATTTCCGTAACAGGTGGTGGAATCGACCCTGTAGCTCAAAAAATTGCTGATTTATCTGGTGCTATTGCAGTAGATCAGTTTAAAAATCCGGTTGATAAGAGTGAAACTTTTGTAGCTGTTATTGACTGTGGAGGTAACTCGAGAGTTGGTACATATCCAAGATTGGGTATACCAACTGTTGACATTAAAATGCAAGGCCCAGCAGGTCCGTTAGCCAAGTTTATAACTGAGGATATTTTCGTTTCAGGTGTTAAACCAACTGATATTTCAATAGTTGACGATGTCCTAGCAGATGTTGAAGAAGTGGTTGCAGAAGAAAAAGAACCTGCGAAAGAAACAAAAGCCGAAAGTCATGAGGCTCCTAGAGTAGAAAATAAGCCTGAAAAAGTTGGTGGTATAAGGGGCATCATAGATAAAGTTGGTAGGGCTGCTGGAAACTTTACAACTCTTTTCTACCAATCAGGCAGGGAGACTATTGATAACGTAATAAAAAATATTTTGCCTTTTATGGCTTTTATAGCTACTATAATAGGAATAATTAACTATACAGGAGTTGGTGATACTATCGCTAAGGCCTTGGTTCCATTATCTACAAACATAGTAGGTTTGCTAGTAATAGGTCTAATAGTTGGTCTACCTTTCCTATCACCACTTATTGCACCAGGTGCAGTTATGGCAGCTATAGTCGGTACTCTTATAGGCCAACAAATTGGTAGTGGAGCAATCCCTCCATCATTTGCCTTACCAGCACTCTTTGCTATTAATGGTCAGGTAGGTTGTGACTTTATACCAGTTGGTCTAACCCTAGGTGATGCAGACCCTAAAACTGTAACTATAGGTACACCAGCGGTTTTATTTTCAAGGTTAATCACCTCTCCAATAGGGGTTTTAGTAGGCTTCTTATTATCTTTTGGTTTGTAAAGGAGAAATTTTGGATTATAAATTTTATGCTCTCACAAAGAAGGGTGTTTTAGATCAGTTTGAAGGAAGTTTAGCGCATTTGGAAGATGATGAACTTCTTGTAAAGCAAATGGCCTGCAATATTTGCACTACTGATTATCAACAATGGCAAGGAAAAAGAGAACATCAAGGCTATCCTATGGCAGGAGGTCATGAATGTACAGGTGTGGTTGTTGATAAGGGAAGTATGGTTGGGGACTCTTTCAATGTAGGAGACCATGTCGCAGTAGTCTATGACTACTGCGGCGTATGTGATTCTTGTAAGCAGGGTTATATAACTAATTGCGAAAATATTAAACAGTTTGGTAAAAATTATTCTGAGAAGTTCTATGGGATATTTGGATTTTCTACATACTTTAAGAGAAAAGCCAAATCCTTTGTAAAAGTATCTGAAAATTTAGATTTTTCTGAAGCTGCTTTTGTAGAACCCTTGTCTTCTATAATTGCTGGTATCGATAAGTTGGATATAAGGCCGGAAGATACTGTTCTTGTTATAGGTAGTGGGACTATGGGCATATTAAATGCCTTGTATGTAAAAAGCCTTGGCTGTAAAGTTATCTTGTCTGGTACTAATGATGAGAAAAACAAAATAGCCAGGGAAATGGGATTAGGAACCTTAAATCCTAAAAAAATTGATCTGACAGAACAAATATTAAAAATAAATAGTGGAAAACTCGCTGATATCGCCATTGTCGCTGCTGGAAGCTCTAGTGCAAATAAGCAAGCCTTAGAAAATACAAAACAGTATGATGCACAAATCCTATTTTATGCAGCAGGATATCCGGCACCTGAATTAAATATAAGTTCGAATGATATACATTACAGGAGGATAAGTCTTGTTGGGGCTTATGGTTCAAAGCTTTATGACTTCAATAGGGCTGCCACTACGCTTTCTAGCGGAAAAATAGATGTTAGCAAGTTAGTTGAAGCAAGGTATAAGTTTGAAGATATAGGCAAAGCTTTTGAAAAAGCTTCGACTAAGGGTAGTTTTAGAGTATCAGTATTGTTAAATGAGGAATAATTATGAAAAAGTGTTTGATATATGCTGATTTATTTATCACAGCAGAGATGATGAAAGAGGGCTTCAAACCTCTTGAAGATTGTGGATATGAGCTTGATATCAAAAAATGGTACCACGATAGTTTAGAAGACTTACAAGATGATAATATAATCCTTGAGCATAAGGGGAGTGAAGCGGTAGATTTACCAGCAAATCTAAAAGAAAATCTTGAAGACTATGAAATTATAATAACTCAGTTTGCACCTATAGGCAAAGAAATAATCGATAAAGCTAAGAATTTGAAAATACTCGGAGTTCTTAGAGCTGGTACAGAAAATATTTGTAAAGAGTATGCAGAATCAAAAGGCATACGAGTGTTTAACACAATGGGACGTAGCAATATTTCAGTATCAGAATACACTGTAGGAATGATGATTGCAGAATCAAGAAATATATCTCGTTCTAACTATAGTTTAAAAAATGGATTTTGGAGAAAAGAATACCCAAACGGTGTATTACCATTATCTATAAGATCATCAGTAATAGGATTAATTGGATTTGGCTCAATAGGTAGACAGGTAGCAAATTTGTTAAAGTCCTTTGGATCAAAAATAATAGTATATGATAAATATTTAGACAATATTGAAGGATATGAGCAAGTCAGCAAGGATGAGCTATTAAGAAGGGCTGATATTATATCAATGCATGCTAGGCTTACTGCAGAGACAAAAAACTTATTGGACTATGAAGACTTTGATAAAATGAAAAAGTCAGCTATTGTAATAAATACAGCAAGAAGTGGTCTTATTAATGAAAAAGCCCTTGTAGATGCTTTGAAAAATAAGAAGATTTCTTCTGCGGCAGTGGATGTATATGATGTAGAACCCCTACCTAAAGACCATCCTTATATGTCCTTAGATAATATTACTATCACTAGTCATATAGCAGGATCGACTTTAGATAATTTCAAAAATTCACCAGATATTTTAGTAAAGGATATATTGAAAGAAATTAATGAATAAAATAATATTTATTTTAATAATAATATTTATTTTACAAGTATTATTAAGATGGAGACAAGTAAAATATTATAATGATAAAGTAAGAGAGATATACCATCTCCATAAGAATGGTTATATGGGAATAGGGATGGATAAGGGTAGGTTTCATGGGAGAAATATAGTTGTAATCGTAGTCGGAATAGATTCTCGTATAAAGGAAGCAGAAATCTTATCTGGAATAAGCGTTTTTGCAAAGTTTAGAACAATGAAAGATCTTCTTGGAGCAGACATAAATATGATTGAAGGTAAGAAATCATATAGGCAATATAGCAAATCTATCAATAACGCCATAGATCAAATCAGAAGAGAAAAGAATAAGTGAATTTATCATTATACTAAATCTCTGTATCTATAAGCCCGATTTCCTTGTAAGTTAGGAGAAAGGGCTTTTAAAATCTGAAATAATTTTACATTAGCAAAAACATTTGACAATTGTAAAAATATGGGTTATAATCTAATTAGAAAGTTGATAAACAAATAGGAGGAAATTATGACAGTTTATGATCAATTAAGACAAAGGGAAGCTGAAGGAAATCCTATAAAAGTAGGAGTTATCGGGGCTGGTCAAATGGGAAGAGGAATGGTTGCACAAATTTCGACAATTCCTGGAATGATAGTTACAGCTATCAGTGATTTGAATATCGATGCTGCAAATAAGGCAAAAGAGGCCTTCAATAAGGCAGCTGCTAAGAAAGTAGACATCCTAACAAGTCAAGATTTCAAAGATGTAGTTAATTGTGATGATGTTGAAATCGTTGTTGAAGCAACGGGAGTCCCTGAAGTAGGAGCAAAGGTATGTTTGGAATGCCTTCTAGCTCACAAAAATATTGTTTTATTAAATGTAGAAATAGATATAACAATTGGATCAATAATGCATAAACTATTTAAATCTGCAGGACTAGTATATACTGGATCAGAAGGTGACGAACCAGCTGAGACTGTTAAACTATACGAGTTTGCTAAATCAATGGGAATGGAAGTTCTTGTAGCTGGAAAAGGAAAGAATAATAAACTAAAGGTTCACGCTAATCCAGATACAGCAAGAGAAGAAGCTGAAGGTAAAAATATGAACCCTCATATGCTCGCTGCTTTTCAAGATGGAACAAAAACAATGGCTGAGATGAACTTATTATCAAATGCGATTGGATTTAAGCCAGATGTTGCAGGTATGCATGGTATTGCAGGAGACCTAGACAGCACAGTTGAGCAATTAAAGACAAAAGAAGAGGGCGGAGTTCTTAATAATTATGAATGTGTTGAATATGTTGATGGTCTAGCACCTGGTGTATTTGTAATAGTTAAGGGCCAAAATGATGGTGTTAAGGAAGAGCTTAACTATTTGATGAAAAAAGGTGATAGAGATAGACATATCCTATACAGACCATTCCACTTAGCATCACTTGAAACACCTATTACAGTTGCTAAGGCAGCTATGAATAAGGACCACTCAATTGTTCCTCTAGGAGCTCCAGTTTCAGATACCGTTGCCTTTACTAAGAAAGCAATCAAAAAAGGTGAGAGAATAGATGGTATTGGTGGTTATTGTGTTAGGGGTCTTCTAGAAACACATGAAGCATGTTTAGAAGGTAAACACATTCCTATCGGTCTAATAGCAGGCAACACTATAGCCAAGGAAGATATACCAGCAGATTCTTATTTAACTTATGATAATACAGAAGTTGATACAAGCACAACTGTATACAAATTAAGAAAATTGCAAGACGAATTTATTGGATAATAAGGTTTTATATCTAAATAAAGTTCAATATTATAAAAGGTCATAGCTTTTCTATTTTAAAAGTCTATGGCCTTTTAAAAAATAAAGGAAAGATTATGATTTTTAACTCAAAAGAAATACTGCTAAAAGCGAAGGAACAAAAATTTGCTGTACCAGCAACTAATTTTATAGATTTAAATTCTGCTAGAGTATATGTTAAGACTGCTGAAGAACAATCATTGCCATTAATTTTAGCTTATGCACAATCTCATAAGGATATATTGAGCCTAGAAGAAGCGGCAAGTATTGGAAAATATTTAGCGGAAAGTTCATCAACACCTGTGGTTTTACATCTAGATCATGGGGAAGATAAAGAAACTATCTTTAAAGCTATAGATTTAGGTTTTAGCTCAGTAATGATAGATGCTTCAAGTGAAAAGTTTGAAAAAAACATTGAAATAACAAGGGAAATTGTTGATTATGCTAGGGGAAAAAATGTAACTGTTGAAGCAGAGTTAGGCCATGTAGGAGCAAACGATACTTCAGAATCATATGAGGTTACTGATTCTATTTATACAGAAGTAGATGATGTAATTGAGTTTGTTGAAAGAACAGACGTTGATTCTCTAGCCATATCTATCGGAACAGCTCATGGTTTATATAAAGGAACTCCTAAAATTAACTTTGAACGCTTGGTTGCTATCGATAAAATAGTGGATATTCCATTAGTCTTGCATGGTGGATCTTCATCTGGAGATGAAAACTTACACAAATGTGCAGTCAGTGGTATATCAAAAATTAATATATATACCGACTTTATTACAGCAGCCTACAAAGCAATAAATAACAAAAATTTTGAAAATTATATTGAAATGAAAAATGCTGCAGACAAGGCTATGAAGGAAGTCCTCCTTCATTACTATAAAGTTTTTAATACTAAATCCATAGTATTATAAGGAGAAAAAATGAAGGAAAAAATTATAAGAAAACCGTTCTTTATATTCAACCCGAAATCATATTTGAATGGAAAAGAATTATATGAATTGACAGAAGTTGCTGAAGAACTTGCTACTAAATATAAGGACAAGGCTTCTATCTTAGTCACTGGTCCCTTTATTGATTTGGCCAATATGGTAAAACTATGCAAAAATGCTCATATATCTGCCCAACACTTAGACGAAATAGAACCAGGTAGGGGAATGGGTCATATTTCTGTAAAATCAGTCAGTGATATTGGTGTGAAGGCCGCTTTCCTAAACCATGCTGAACATCAGTTGACCTTAGCTAAATTGACAAAAGTTATAGACAAGTGCAAGGAGTACGATATTGAAACAGTCGTATGTGCTGATAGTCTAGCAGAGGCTAGATCTATTGCTGTTTTAAAACCAGATGTAATTCTCTGCGAGCCAACAGAATTAATCGGCACCGGAAAGGTAAGTGACGATAGCTATATAGAAGAAACAAATAGAGCTATAAGGGAAATAGATGACAGCATTTTGATAATGCAAGCGGCTGGAATAAGCACACCTGATGATGTTTACAGGACTATATCCTTAGGAGCTGATGGAACAGGATGCACAAGCGGAATAGTCAAGGCTGAAAATCCAAAACAAATGTTAATAGACATGGTTGATGCCCTTGTTAGAGCATATGAAAGTAGGAGTAACTGATGGCTTTTATAAAGACAATAAAATTAAAATCTAATGGTAAGAGTGCTAGTTATATCAATATAACTGAAGAGGTAAAGGAAGCGATAAAAGAAAGCGGAGTTAAGGACGGATTATGCGCAGTAATAAGCCCACACACCACTTGTTCCGTATTTTTTGAAGAATTTGCTCATGATATTGATGAAAATGGAGTTGAATCCTTACAAGAAGACTTAAACAATGCACTAAGAAAAATAATTCCAGATCATACCAGCAAAGACACCTATATTTATCCTGGCGAAGAACATTATAAGGCTGTCGAATCTTGGCCTAATGCTGCCGATTATCTACCAAATGGCGATAGGACAGCTTTATGGAACGGAGATGCTCATTTAAAGTCAACAATATTAGGGTCAAGCGAAACCTTTGCCATAGAGGACTATAAGCTATCTGTTGGGGTAACAGGCTATATTTATTTCGTAGACTTTGATACAACAAGAGCTAGGGATAGGAAATGCAAGGTAGTAATCTTAGATTAATCCTATATTAATTTAGAAAATTTATAATAAGACTTGATCCATTGTAATCGAGTATAAAAAACCTCCTGATTTTATCTATAAGACAAAATCAGGAGGTTTTTTTATACTAAAAAAATAATTTTCAGTGAGAAAAACCACTCAGGAAAAATCAGTCATGAATCACCTTAATAGCAATTTATAAAATGTTTACTAGGAAATTAAAATGTTTGCTAATTCATAGTCAATGATTAGGGTGGTAATAATATTTTTATTTATTAAGGCCTTTATAGCTTCAGATTTTTGATGACCAGTTGCAAGCACAACTACTTCAGGGATATTTTTGAGATCATATATACTTATCCCTATAAATTTTTCAGAGGCTGGGGTAATAATTTCCTCGGCATCCTTATTGAATAAAGATGTTACAATATCACCAACTGCATGATTTTTTTTGAGTATTTTTATATCTTCGTCGGACAGGTATTTCAATTTTTGGTAGGTAGATTTGTTAAGTGGATTTCCAACACCAACAATAGCTAAGTCAACTTTTTTAGCCTCATCAATGGCAGTCTTCACCATATGTGAATTTATTAACATTTCTTTTTGTTCTAAACTTTCAGCCTTAACAGGGGAATAAATAAAACTCATTCCACAAGAATATTTCCTAGACAAGGTAAAACATAAGTGGTTAGAGTGCAAAGCTTCGTCATTTAATTCTACTCCTCCCATTAATGGAGTTATGCCCTTGAAATTAGTTTTTATATAGTTAGCGCTTTTAACATACTCATAAACAGTAGACCCGAAACCAACACCTATTTTTATATTAAAATCTTTTTTGCTTTCGATATAATTGGCGCACAAAATACCTACTTCTTTTTTGCTGTAAGTAGAATCTTCTTTTGATACTAAAACATGAGGGATATTGTATTTTTTCTTTATCGCATTTGAAATGTTAATAGTATCTTTATTAATTTTCATTATAGAAATTTTAACAATTCCCTTATCCTTAGCTTCTTGGAGCAAGGCGGCAACTGTGGGTCTGGAAATATTTAGTTTTTTTGCTATATAAGTTTGAGTACAATTTTGTTCGTAAAATAATGAGGCAACCTCAATTAATAATTCTAATCTTTTTGTCATAATAATATCTATCTCTCCAAGATTATTATAGCACAAAATAAAAATAAAGAAAAGTTTACAAAAGTAAATTAGTTTACATTTGAAAAAACAAAACGTTTGCAGTACAATTGTATTATGAAATAAAAGGAGGAATTATGAAAATAAATATTGTTCAAATTGGAGAGTTTGTGCATGATTTTAAAGCTGAGAATATTTTTATCTTATTTGGAACAGGTGCACCACCAGAATTAGTTGATTTTAGTATAATCATTGATTTTGATAAAAAAGAAGATGGTCTATACTTCAGGGAAGGAAGTAAGTTTATTATCCATGGCAAAGAATATGTTGTAAAGAAGGTTGGTTCGATGGCCAACGATAATTTCCATAAATTAGGCCATGTAGCTGTATACCTAAATGATCAAGCAGAACTATTACCAGGTTCTATTATGATGTCACCAGCAGTATACCCTGATTTTAATGTAGGGGATAGCTTTGAATTAATATATTAATTTTAATAATTTGTTAATAACAAAGGAGTAAAAATGAAATTTTTCTTAGATACAGCAAATGTAGATCAAATAAAAAGAATAAACGACCTAGGCCTTTGTGATGGGGTAACAACCAATCCATCCCTAATCAACAAAGAAGGCAGAGACTTCAAAGAAGTAGTAACAGAAATAGCTTCCTTCGTAGACGGACCAATCTCAGCTGAAGTAACAAGCTATGATTATGAAAATATGGTCAAAGAAGCAAGATATATAGCCACTTGGGCAGACAATATAGTAGTAAAAATCCCAATGACAGAAGATGGCCTAAAGGCAGTAAATACCCTATCAAAAGAAGGAATCAAAACCAACTGCACCCTAATATTTTCAGTAAGCCAAGGCCTCATGGCAGCCAAGGCAGGAGCCACCTACATCTCACCATTTGTAGGAAGAATCGATGATATGGGAGAAGATGGAATAAGACTAATAAGAGAACTTAGAGAAGTCCTAGACATCTATGGCCTAGAAAGTGAAATAATAGCAGCATCAATAAGAACCAACAAACATCTAGAAGGCTCAGCCCTAGCAGGTGCTCACATAGCAACAATCCCAGGCTCAATCTTTGAAAAACTATGGTCTCACCCACTCACAGATGCAGGCATAGCAAGCTTCAAAAAAGACTGGGAAGCATTTGAAAATAGAGGAAAATAGGTAAAATATGACAGCAAACAAAGATATAAAAGCAATAGCAGCCATAAGAAGCCTATCCCTAGCCCAGATAGAAAAGGCAAACAGCGGCCACCCAGGCATCTGCATGGGAGCAGCCCCAATGATTTATTCTTTATGGAATAAATATCTGAATGTAAATCCAAAAAATCCATCATACTTCAATAGAGATAGGTTTGTCCTATCAGCAGGCCACGGCTCAGCCCTACTTTACTCAATGATCCACCTAGCAGGCTACAAGCTTCCAATGGAAGATCTTAAAAACTTTAGGCAAATAGGATCAAAGGCCCCAGGCCATCCAGAAAGACTAGACACAGAAGGAGTAGAAGTAACAACAGGCCCACTTGGTCAAGGAATAGCAAATGCTGTAGGCATGGCCCTAGCAGAAAAACACATGGCAGCTGTCTTCAACAAAGAAGATTATCCAGTAATAGACCACAAAACCTACTGCTTATGTGGGGACGGAGACCTAATGGAAGGCGTATCCTACGAGGCGATGAGCCTGGCAGGTCACTTAAAATTGTCAAAATTAGTAGTACTCTATGACTCAAATGACATCTGCCTAGATGGAAAACTAAATACATCCTTCTCAGAAAATGTAGAAGCAAGAGTCAAGGCCCAAGGCTGGAACTATATAAAAGTAGAAGATGGCGAAGATTTAGAAGCAATAGGCAAGGCCATAGAAAAAGCCAACAGCCAAGATGAAAAACCAAGCCTAATAGAAATAAAAACAATCATAGGCTATGGTTCATCAAAGCAAGGCACAAACAAGGTCCACGGGGCACCCCTAGGTGGCGACGACTTTGCCAAGGCCAAAGAATTTTATAAATGGGAAAACAAGGACTTTGAAATCCCAGAAGAAATTTATGAGACCTTCAAAGAAGGCCTAGGCCAGAGAGGCCTAGAAGCTAACAAGGCCTGGGATGATTTAATGGAAGCCTATAAAAAAGCCTATCCAGAAGCTTATCAATCTCTAATAAATGGTATAGAAAGAAAATTAGACGATAATTTCTTTGACAAGATAAGAAAATATAGGTCAGAAGATAAGGCCCTAGCATCAAGAGCATCGGGTGGAGAAATCCTCCAAGACCTAGCCAAAAATAACCAAAATATCTGGGGAGGATCAGCAGACCTCTTCTCATCAAATAAGACAGATATAGTCGGATCACCATCCTTTAAAGACGACCCAGCAGGAAGAAATGTCTGGTATGGAGTAAGAGAATTTGCCATGGCAGCTATAGGCAACGGAATCATGGCCCATGGGGGAAGCTTCCACCATGTATCAACCTTCTTCGTATTTGTAGACTATGTAAAGGCAGCCCTAAGGCTATCAGCCCTATCCAAACTACCTCTAACCTACGTCTTTACCCACGACTCAGTAGCAGTAGGCGAAGATGGACCAACCCATGAACCAATAGAACAACTGGCCATGCTAAGGTCAATACCAAATGTAATCGACCTAAGACCAGCAGATGCCAACGAGGTAAGGCTAGCTTGGAAAATAGCCCTAGAAAGTAAGGAAAGCCCAACAGTCATAGCACTATCAAGACAAAATCTAGAAAATCTAAAGGCAACAGAAAGACTAGAATCAATCGATAAGGGTGCCTACATCATAAAAGAAGCAAGCAAGGAAAATCCAGACGGAATCTTTATAGGAACAGGTTCAGAAGTAGCCCTAGCCATCAAGGCAGCAGAAGCCCTCGAAAAAGAAGGCCAAGCCATCAGAGTAATATCAATGCCATCAATGACCCTCTTTAGAAAACAAGATGCTGCTTACAAAGAAGCCCTCCTTCCAAAAGAAGTGAAAAATAGGGTATCTATTGAAATGGCTTCATCTTTTGGTTGGGCAGAATGGACCGGAGATAAGGGACTAAATATTGCCATAGATGACTTTGGAATCTCAGGCCCTGGTAACTTAGTTGCAGAAAAACTAGGCTTTAGTGTAGAAAATATTGTCGAAAAATATAAGGAAAAATATTTATAGCCCTATCAAAATGACCTTAACCCCAAAATCCGCAAGGCGGATGGAGGGGTTTTTCCTTTATAATGAAAAAATCTCATCCTAGCATATAATTATATAAATGAAAGAGAGGATTTATGAATAAAAGTGCAATTTTACATTTAAGTGAAAGCTTTATGGCCTATGCCATAGGTGAAGACGAACTAAATATAAGGTTGAGGGCTGGTAGGGAAGATGAAGTCGATGTAAGCCTGCTTTACACATACAAATTTGACTACCCGCACAGCTGGCAGGAAGCTAATATGGAGAAGACCTTTGTCGATGAGCTTTTTGCTTACTATGAGATAAATATAAAAATAAAAGATAAGAGATTTGCCTATATTTTCAAAATAGAAGAAGCTAATAAGACTTATTACCTAAGTGAATATGGACTCGAAGAGACTTATGATCTTGATAATTTTTACTTCACATCATTTCATATGCCATATATCAACGAGGCAGATATTTTTAAGCCAGTCGAATGGATGAGGGATGCTGTATTTTATCAGATTTTTGTCGAGAGATTTAATAGGGGGAATTTTGACAAAGATGATACCTATATCAATCAAAAATGGCTAGACTTGCCATCTCCAAAGTCTTTTGCAGGTGGCGACCTTAGGGGAATTACTGAAAAACTAGGCTATATTAAAGAATTGGGTATCAACTGCCTTTATCTGACTCCGATTTTTAAGTCACCGACCAACCACAAGTACGATATAATTGATTATTTTGAAATTGATCCGCATTTTGGTGATAAAAAAGACTTTAAAAAGCTTGTTAATAAGGCCCACGACCTGGGTATAAGAATTGTCCTAGATGCAGTTTTTAACCACATGTCCCACCTAAATCCTATCTTTATAGATGTGAGGGAAAAGGGAGAAAAATCTAAATATTACGATTGGTTTTATATTGATGGAGATGCGGCTGATATAGAAAAGATAAATTACCAGACCTTTGCCCATGTTTATAATATGCCCAAGCTTAGGACTTCAAATAAGGAGGTTCAAGATTATTTAATAAAGGTAGGCAAGTATTGGATTGAGGAGTTTCACATAGATGGGTGGAGACTTGATGTGTCAGATGAGGTTAGTCATGATTTTTGGAAGAGATTTCGTAAGGAAATCAAAAGTGCCAAGGCTGACGCTGTAATAATTGGTGAAAATTGGCACAACGCTGAGACTTTCCTAAGAGGTGATGAATTTGATTCTATAATGAATTATGCCTTTAGTAAAATAAGCCTTGATTATTTTACTAAAAAGATTGATGCAAAGAAAGCAAGTGATTGTTTTAATATGGTTCAGATGAGAAATAGAAATCAGGCAAACATGATGATGCTAAATCTACTTGATACCCATGATACACCTAGATTTATTACAGAAATAAATGGGTCTAGGGATAAACATTTGGCAGCGATAGCTTTAAGCGTTGTGTATATGGGAGCTAACTTAGTCTATTATGGAACAGAAATTGGCCTAGAAGGCAAGGGAGACCCAGATTGCAGGAGATCTTTCCCTTGGATTAGTCTAGAAAAAAACATATCCTATCTGGAAAAAATCAAGGAAATCCTAAATATAAAGGGCCACAGGGCCATAAGAGATGGTAAGATTAAAATTTCAAGCAAGGATGATATTTTATTAGTAGAAAGATTTGATAGTGAAAATAAGCTAAGCCTTGCTATAAATTTAGGCGATGATCTAGATTTTGACCTAGGCGATTCAAATATTCTAGCAGCTAATAAGTATGAGGATAAAAAGTTAGGAGAAAATTCCTTTGTAATTTGGGACTAAGGTAAAATTATTTTATTTTTTAAAAGATAGGCTTAGGCTTGTCTTTTTTCTTTGCCTAGAAAAGGTAAGATTAATAATTAATAAGATAAAAAATAAGGAGTATTTATGGAAAATGATCTAAGCCCTGATAAAATTTTACCAAGGGCGATTGATACTTATTGGAAAAAATCTCAAATGCCGATCAAGAAAACAATGATTTTATCCTTTTTTGCAGGCGTTTTTATAAGCCTAGCGGCAGTGGCTTCTAGCCTTGCCTCAGCCCACTTGCTTGCAAGTTCTGAGACCTTGCCTATGGGTAAATTTATCCAAGGCCTTGTCTTTACACCAGGTCTAATCTTTGTCATGGTCGCAGGCGGTGAGCTTTTTACTGGCAATTGCCTGATGGTCTTTGCTCTCTTGGACAAAAAAACCACCCTTAAGACCATGCTAAAATCATGGCTTTTAGTTTATTTGGGAAATTTTGTAGGAGCCCTTTTTATAGTGATTCTGCTCGCCCAATCTGGTCAATGGCTACTGGGAGATGGCCTTGTTGGAGCAAGGACAATTTTAATAGCCCAGGCAAAAATAGACTTATCCTTTAGTCAGGCCCTTATCCTGGGGATTTTGGCCAATTTTTTGGTATGCTTGGGTGTTTGGATGGGACTTGGAGCCAAATCTTATGGGTCAAAGGCCATAGCTGGATTTTTCCCAGTGCTAATATTTGTTCTTTCAGGTTTTGAACATAGCATTGCCAATATGTATTATATACCAGCAGGAATTATGGCTAAAAATATAGGAAGTCTTGCGGCAAAATCTGGCCTTGGTCGACAGGCTCTAGCTAGTCTTAATTTGTATAACATGGTTGTTAAAAATCTCTTGCCAGTTACACTTGGCAATATTATAGGTGGGGTCATCCTTGTTGGATTTTTGTACTTTTTAGCCTATAGGAAAGAGGCTTGATATGGAAAAAGACATAATATTAACTAGGAGATTCTACCACAAAATTCCAGAACCAGGATGGATGGAATTTAAAACTACAATCAATATCATCAAGGATTTGAAAAAACTAGGCATTAGTGATATTAAATATGGCAAGCAAATCCACAAGGAAGATTTGATTTTTGGTAGGCCAGGACCTGACAAGATTAAAGCCTATTTGGATAAGCTTGATATCAGGGCAGATTTTGACATCTCTGAAATTTTGATGGGCTATACAGGCCTTATTGCCACAATAGTTAGCCAAAAACCAGGAAAGACCTTTGCCTTTCGTTTTGATATCGATGCCATGCCAATAAGTGAAAGCAATGATAAATTTCACAAGCCTTATAGGGAGGGCTTTGCATCTGAAAACCCCAAAGCTATGCATGCCTGTGGCCACGATGGCCACCTAGCTATGGGAATATTTCTTGGCAAATGGCTTATGGAAAATAAGAAAAATTTAAGGGGTAAGTATATTTTGATTTTTCAACCAGGAGAAGAGGGCCTAAGAGGGGCCAAATCTCTTAGCCAAGCAAAAGAGCTTGACCAGGTAGATTACTTTTTTGCAGGCCATTTGGGAATGGGTCTTCCTTCAGGCAAGCTTGGAGTTGGAACTACAGGCTTTCTAGCATCTAGCAAACTTGATGTGGAATTTACCGGCCACTCTTCCCATGCAGCAGCCCTACCAGAAGAGGGGAAAAATGCCAATCTATCCGCAGCTTCTGCCCTTTTAAACCTAGAAAGTCTTGCCCAAAATTCTAAGGGAATGGCAAGGATAAATGTTGGAGTAATAAGGGGAGGAAGGGCAAGAAATTCTATATCTGATAAGGCCGTCCTTGAACTTGAAACTAGGGGAGCAAGCGGCGAAATTAATGATTTCCTTGTAAAAAGGGCCATTCAAGTAATAAAGGGTTCAGCCATCCAATACGACCTAGCCTATGAGATAAAAATTGCAGGCCAAGCCCCATCTATAGATAAGCCTGCTTATGAATTTTATGAAAAAATCGAATCCTTATTAAAATCCAAAGGCTTTGATACAATAAAAAGTCCAGATTTTAAGGCAAGTGAAGATGTTTGCTATTATATAAATAAGGTAAATGCCAATGGAGGTTCTGCCATCCACTTTATCTTTGGATCAAATCTTGCAGCAGGCCACCACAACAAGTCCTTTGATTTTGACGAACAAAGCTTAATAATGGGATTAGAAGTCTATAAGGAGCTTATTAGAAATTTAAATTAATTTTAGGGGCTTGGCCCCTAAAAACCCCTCTTTATTATCCAAGATAATATTATTATTTACTATTTTTCTTCGTAATGGCATCTCATAATGAATTATTGTCATCAAGCTGATGACTTCGCCAAAGGGGGAGAGCCAAGGGAACGTTCCGCATGTTATGGTACCCCCAAAAAGTTGTAGCTCA
>NZ_JBGMEF010000016.1:0-31458 GCF_046365475.1 Anaerococcus kampingae | reverse complement strand
AGGTCCCTTGGGGCTCCCCCTTGAGACGAAGATTCAATAGTTAATAATAATTATTTATTAAAAGATAAAATTACAAAGAGAATTAGTAAATAACAATAATTCATTAAGAGACAAAACAATAAATAAAATTAATAAATAATAACAATAATTCAGAATGAAATAAAGAATAAATAATTTATCTAGGATAAAAAAAGAAAGGAATGTTAATGTCAGAAAAAAACATTATTATTAAAGGAGCAAGGACTAATAATCTCAAAAACATTGACCTGACTTTGCCTCGTGACAAGATGATTGTCTTTACTGGTTTGTCAGGTTCTGGGAAGTCTACTCTTGCCTTTGATACTATCTATGCTGAGGGCCAGCGCCGTTATGTGGAGAGCTTGTCTTCTTATGCTAGGCAGTTTTTGGGTGGGATTGATAAGCCTGATGTCGATGCTATTGAGGGGCTTTCTCCTTCAATTTCTATAGATCAGAAGACTACTAATAGGAACCCTAGGTCTACTGTTGCGACTGTGACTGAGATTTATGACTATTATAGGCTTTTATATGCTAGGATTGGCGATGCTTTTTGTCCAGTTTGTGGCAAGCCTATTGTGGCCCAGTCTGTAGACCAGATGGTTGATAGGATTATGGAAATAGAGGAGGGCTCAAGGATTCAGCTTTTAGCTCCTGTGATTAGGGGCAAGAAGGGCCAGCACAAGAAGGCTCTTGAAAATATTAGAAAAGAAGGCTTTGTCAGAGTCATGATCGATGGAGAAAGATATGAAATCGAAGATGACATCGACCTTGATAAGAATAAAAAGCATGACATTTCAGTAATTGTCGACAGGATTAAGATGAAGCCTGGAATTGAGTCTAGGATTGCTGATTCGCTTGAAACTATTATCGGTCTTGCTGATGGGCTTGTGATTGTGGATGTGATTGGAAAAGAAGAAATTCTCTTATCATCCAAGCTTGCCTGTCCTGAAGGCCACGTGTCTTTGCCAGAAATTACTCCAAATATGTTTTCCTTTAACGCACCGATTGGTATGTGCCCAGAGTGTAATGGGCTTGGCTTTCATTTACAAATTGATAAGGACCTTATTATCCCTGATTATAGCCTTTCTATCAATCAAGGGGCTATAGATCCTTATGCCGGTTCTGGCAAGGGTACCTACTATTACCAAGTAGTAAGGGCAATTGCTGACCATTATAAATTTGATCACGACAGACCTCTTGAGGATGCTCCGGAGGGTATGATTCACGATATTCTCTATGGAACTGACTATGACCTTTCTTTTATTTTTGATTCTCACTTTTCAGGCCAAAAACGCTATGTGGGGATTTTTGAAGGGGCCATTCAAAACCTTTGGGATAGGTACCAAAGGACCAATTCCGATGCCCAAAAGAAGAAATTTAGGGAATACATGGGCGAAGAGGAATGTAGGGTCTGCCACGGAGATAGGCTTAAGCCTGAGGTTTTGGCTATCAAGGTTGGTGGCTTAAATATTTCAGAACTTACCCGCCTTTCTGTGGCCAAATCTATAGAATTTTTCCAAAATTTGGAATTGTCTGAGATGAAGGCAAAGATTGCCGAGCTTATTATTAAGGAAATTAAGGGTAGGCTCAAGTTTTTAGATGATGTGGGCTTATCTTATTTGACCCTAAATAGGGCTGCGGCGACTCTTTCTGGCGGGGAAAGTCAGAGGATAAGGCTTGCTACTCAGATAGGTTCTGGCCTTGTGGGGGTTTCTTATGTTCTTGATGAGCCATCTATCGGTCTTCACCAAAGGGATAATGACAAGTTAATCACTTCTCTACGAAACCTCACTGATATAGGCAATACCCTCATTATCGTAGAACACGACGAAGATACCATGAGGGCGGCAGATTATATAGTTGACATCGGCCCAAGGGCTGGTATACACGGGGGAGAGATTGTCGCTAAGGGTAGCCTTGATGAGATTATGAAAAACAAGGCTTCTATTACGGGAGATTATTTGGCTGGTAGGAAGAAAATCCCTGTACCAAAAGAAAGGCGTAAGTCTGATAAGTTTATAGAAATAATCGGGGCTGGGGAAAATAACCTCAAAAATATTGACGTGAAATTCCCTCTTTCAACCCTCACCACAGTTACAGGTGTGTCCGGCTCTGGCAAGTCTTCACTTGTCAATCAAATCCTATATAAGGTTGCAACAAGGAAGCTTAACAAGACAAAAATCCACGCCGGTATCCACAAGAAAGTTATAGGGCTTGACCAGATTGACAAGGTCATAGCCATTGACCAGTCACCAATCGGTAGAACTCCAAGGTCAAACCCAGCCACCTACACCAAGCTTTTTGACAGCATCAGAGATGTATTTGCTATGACCAACCAGGCCAAGATGAAGGGCTTTAAGAAGGGAAGATTTTCCTTCAATGTCAAGGGCGGCAGGTGCGAGGCTTGTAAGGGAGATGGGACAATCAAGGTAGATATGATGTTCCTTCCTGATGTCTACGTGCCTTGTGAGGTTTGCCACGGCAAGAGATACAACAGGGAAACTCTCGAAGTAAAATACAAGGGCAAGGATATTTCAGAAGTCCTAGATATGACTGTTGAGGAAGGTATAGAATTTTTCCAAAACCACCCACCAATTGTAAGGAAACTCCAAACCCTCTATGATGTGGGCCTTGGTTATATCAAAATCGGCCAACCATCCACCGAATTATCTGGAGGAGAGGCTCAGAGAGTAAAGCTTGCAACAGAGCTTGCCAAGGTATCAACAGGCCAGACCCTCTACATCCTAGATGAGCCAACTACAGGTCTTCACACAGCAGATGTCCACAAGCTAATAGAAGTCTTAAATAGACTTGTAGATCAAAATAATACAGTAGTAGTAATCGAGCATAACCTAGATGTAATCAAGGTTTCAGACTACATCATCGACCTAGGTCCAGAAGGAGGAGATGGAGGCGGAGAAATTGTCGCCACCGGCACTCCAGAAGAAGTAGCCAAGGTCAAAAAATCATACACAGGGAAATATCTAAAGAAAATTCTTAAATAAAATAAAGGCCTCTTGATTAGAAATAATTAAGAGGCTTTTTTTGTGGTTTTTAGGCTCTAAAGGCCAATAATGTTTTTAAATTTTTCAAAAAGGGTATATTATAACAAAGACTTTAATTTGAAAAAAGAAAGGCATATTATGAAAAAAAATAACTTAAAAAAAGCTATGCTAGCACTTATGATAGCATCTGCTGCCATAGTTCCTAGCATAAAAGAATCACACGCAACAACAACTACATCAACAAGTGTAGATATGGGTACAATTTATTTTAACACTCTAGCAGACCTAAGAAAAAGCATAGAGAATGCAAAAGTTTTAAAGAATAAATACCAATACCTAAACGCAGGCACCTATTACCAACAAAACTTTGATAATAGGCTTAAAAACGCAGAAGATTTAGAAAAAACTCTACCAGCCTACAGCACAGATGTAGACAAATACGAAAAGATCAAGGATGCTAAAGCTTATCTAGACCAAGCTATAAAAGATTTAGATGGCAAAAAAGTATCTACAGAAGATTTAGATAAACTTGTTAAAGATGATACAAATTTCATGAACTCTGATGCCTACAAAAATGCAAAAAGCACTGAAAAAACAGCCTATATCAATGCATTTAATGAGGCAAGAAGCTTCTTACTTCTTAACACAGATAATGAAAAAATTTCATCATCAAAGCTTTACACCCTCACTAAAAATTTAGAGGATGCAAGAAATAAGATTACAAATGACTACGCACCAATAGCTAACAAAGATGCCCTAAAGGCTGAAATCAAAACATCATCTGCCCTAAGAACAGAAGCAGATAAATACACAAAGGCAAGCTTTGATGCCTTCATCTCAGCTCTAAGACTTGCAGAAACAAGTGTAGAAGATAAGTCTAGCAAGAAAACCGCAGCTGAATATAAAGAGCTAACAGAAGCCCTAAAAACAGCAAGAGAAGCCCTTGTTAAAGTAAATAAAAGAAGTGGTGCTTATGAAAGCTTAATAAAGAATCTAGAAGAAGCCATCAAGAGAAACAAAATAGCTATAAGCTCTGCAGAATTTCTTCTAGCAAAGGCTCCAAAACAAGTGGCTCCAGTAAAGGGCAAACTAGAAAATCTGCTTAAAAAATCTAAGGCTGATATAGAAAAAGCAGAGAAAAAATTAAACGAACTTAACGGAATAAAAGGATAGGAAAATGAAATTTATCAAAAAATTAGGACTATCAATACTAGTAGCAAACCTAGCCTTAACAGGATATGGTCTTGCAAATACAAATCTTGCCTATGCCACAGAAGCTCAGCAAGATGAAACACAAACAGAAGAATACAAAGTTCAAAGACAACAACTAGAATATGCAGTAGGTGATAGGGCAAATGTAGTAAGCTCTGAAGCTTACGTTTCATATGCTTCTGAGTCTACCAAAGCAGCCTATGAAAAGGCAATTGCTGATGCTAGGGCTCTTTTACAAACCGAAGCTCCAAAGCAAAACCAACTTGCTGCAGCAACAGCAAGCATCAACCAAGCTAGACAAGCTATAAAAAGAGATGTAAACAAGGTTTTAGCTAGAGAAAGACTAAAAAAAGCTATCGAAGACAATAAAAAAACAGCAGCATCAGCTAGATACCTACTAGAAAATGCTCCTAAGACCGTAGCCAAGGTAAAAGATGTCTTGATAAGAAAGCTACAAAGATCAGAAGAATTAATAAAATTAGCAGAAGCAAAACTTAAGTAAAACAAAATAAGCATAAGAATAAAGATTTAGCCTAGGCTAGGTCTTTATTGTTAGCTTTTTATAAGGGAGCACAATGAAAATATCAAAAAAGACCCTCTTAATCCTAGCCCTCCTAATATTTCTTCCAAAAAGCACAGCTCTAGCCTATAGCGAGGCCTTTGAGGAAAAATTTATAGGTCTAGACACATCTAGAAATGAAAGAGTCCTGGATGCGGCAGAATCCTACATAAATACTGGCCAAATATCTCCACAAAAAAAGGAAAAGCTTACTGTACTTGTAGCAAATGGCCGTCAAATCATTAAAAAGATTGATAATATAAAGGATTCCTTCAGGGATAATATTAGGATAAGAAAAGACATTAGAGAAAATCTGACAAATAGGAGCTCGTATTTTTCGGTAAAAGTAGATAAGATATCGACAAACAAAGACATATCAGAGCTTTTCACCCAAGTTGCCAAAGAAGACCCATACTTCTATTATAGCCAGTATGCTTCTTGCAAGATCAATACATCCTTCAATCCATCCAAGTCCTCAAATGGCAAGACCTATATAGAAAATGCCAACTTTGACGTATCCTACAGGGCAGATATGCACCTAGAATATAACCTAAAAGACTTTGTAAAAGAATGGGTAAGGGAAAATATTGCACCAGACCTTACAGACTATGCCAAGGTAGTAAAAATTCATGACTTTATAGTAAAGAAAAACAACTACAACAAAGGCGATAAAAATGCCATAAGCGGCGGATTTTCAATTTACCATCCATCATCTATAATTTATGGCAATGGTGGAGTCTGCAATGCCTATGCCAGTCTGTTTGACCTAATGGCCAAGGAAGCAGGCCTTGAGACAATATTTCTAACAGGCAAGTCCAAAAGAAATGGCGAAGATCATATGTGGAATATGGTCAAGGTCCTAGGAGTTTGGTATCATATAGATACTACCTGGGATGATCCTGTGATTAATTTTGACCTAGGAAATGTTGAAAATATCGAAGATTTTGTAATCTACGATTATTTCCTCAAATCAGATGCGGATATTAAAAATTCTAGAACTATAGATGAATTTAAAAACAGGCCAAAGGCAGAAAGCAATTTTGCCTCCATACCAAACAACTCAAAAATCGAAGAGCACGAAGGCAAGTTTTGGGTAATAAATTAAATAAAAGCAGATCCCTAGCTAGGTGCGGCCTAGTTGGGGATTTTTCTTACTAAAGCTAAAAAAATTCTATAGCTTTAAATTCTTCGATAAAAATGTTAAAATATACTTAAGAGAAAAATAAGGAGTTATTATGTTAGAAGCAAAAAATGACAATAAAGATAGAGATGATATAGATATAGTTGATAATACATCAGGCACCGTAGGTTTTGACCCAAAGACAGGCAAGGTTTTCTTTGTAGATGAGCCAAAGGTAGAAAAATCTAAAGCAGAAGAGGAAATAGATGATCTAACAGCCCAGCTTGATAAGGCAAGCGATGAAATAGCAGATTTGCTAAAATCAGTCGGAATCGATGATCTCACTGACATGGATGCCCTAAAAAAATTGGCAGAAAATGAAGACTAAAAGGGATAGGAATCTTGCCATAGTCTGCCAGATGATAGACATCTATTACAAAGGCAATCCCGATGAAGATCATGATAAGGATGAATTAAAATCCTATGTCAAAAAAAGGCTAGAAGCCTGTCCCCATGGGGATGATAAGCCTTTTTGTTCAACTTGCAAGATTCATTGCTATGATAAAAAGCACAGGTCAATCATCAAAAAAGTCATGCGATATGCAGGGCCAAGGATGCTTTTTAAAAGTCCAATTTCACTGCTAGCCCATACATTGGCAGAGCTAAGATCTAGGAAATCATGAGGAGGTAGCTTAATGGAAAAATTTGACAAGAAGTTTTTACAAAAATTAGAAGAAAGATTTAAGGCAAATATGCATAGACATAAACACATCAAATGGGATTTTGTCCAAAGCTCACTTATGTCTAACGAAGATCTTTATGAAGCTGTATTTCAGATGGATCAGACAGGTGGAGAACCTGACCTGGTGGATTTAGAAGTCTTTAGGGGCCTAGTATATGTAGATATGGCAAAGGAAAGCCCAGAAGGCCGCCGCAATTTATGCTATGACAAAAAGGCCAGGGAAGAAAGAAAGAAAAATCCACCAACATCATCAGCCTTAGAAGAAGCTGAGAAAATGGGCCTAAGGCTAATAAAAGAAGAAGAATACTATGCCATCCAAGACCTAGAAGACCTTGATACAAAAACAAGTAGCTGGATTGATACACCAGATGCGATAAGAGAATTGGATGGGGCCCTATTTTGTAGCAAAAAATATGACAGAACCTTCACCTACCACAATGGTGCAGATTCATATTATCAATCAAGAGGGTTTAGGGCTTGCGTAAAAATCTAATAGGGATAGTTTGCTTATCAGCCATGCTAGCCTTAAGTGGATGTGAAGATAAAAATCAAGCTGATAAAGCTAAAAGTGAAAGTAGAGAAGAAAGCCTTAATATAGAAAGTATAAGGCCTATAATCCTTGATAAACTATGTTTTCAAACCCTAATTAGGACCTATGGCGAAGGCACAGGCCAGACAAAAATAATCTTTGAAAATGATGGTAAATTTAGAGGAGATTATTTTGGGAAAATCGCCGCTGATGGCAAGGATTATGGCCTAAGTGCGACGGCACAGATTTTTTACCATGCAGAAGAAATCCACTCATCAGAATTTATCGGTAAAATCGACCTTACAAAAATGCTAGATGAATATCGCTATGAAGCTAAGCTATCTGAATACAAGATTACAAGCAAGGAAGGTGCTCACGATGACATCTACTATAATGTAGACTTCGCCCTCGGCCTAGATATGGATGATGAATACATCTTATACAGGCCAGGAGCTCCGATAAAGGATTTGGAAAAAGACGATAGGCTCATAGACCTAGCTAAAAATTCTAGCCAGGATGATGAAAAAGTAAGGGGCTTTATCCTTTATAATAAGACAAAAAAAGAGGTGTTCACTCAGAAATAAGTTTAATTTAATGGCTACTTTGTGGGTATAATACCTATAAGAAAATATAGAAGGGAGAAATCTATGAAAAAATACACAAAAATAGCGGCTCTTGCCCTAGCCTTTGCCTTTGTGGGGCCAAATATAGCCTTTGCGGATACAAAGATAGATCAAAAAATCGAAGAGTTAAAGATCGAAGAAAAAAAGCTTCAAGAAGAATATGACTCAATCTATGAGACTTATTCAAATATCCAAGGCAAATCCAAGGCTTATATAAGCAAGAGTGGTCAGTTTGTAACAAACGAAGAAGCCATAAGGGCTAATCTTTACAATGTTTCTTCACAGCTAGATAATTATGTCACAAATGTAATCCCTTCTATAGAATCAGCCATGCTAAGCGTAAACCTAAGCCAGGGAGCAAGGCTAAATGGCTATGAGATAAGGGCAAATAATGCCGAAGACTTATATAAATATGTCAAATCATATTTTGTAATGAAAGAAGGGACCGATAAAGAGGTTTATGACAAGCTTTTAATCTCTTATGTCAATGCAATATCAGATTCTGTAGTCTTGC
Organism: Anaerococcus kampingae; assembly: GCF_046365475.1. Classification (NCBI taxonomy): domain Bacteria; kingdom Bacillati; phylum Bacillota; class Tissierellia; order Tissierellales; family Peptoniphilaceae; genus Anaerococcus; species Anaerococcus kampingae. The sequence continues at coordinate 23,136 of NZ_JBGMEF010000016.1, read as the reverse complement.
CAAAAATTGACCAAGCCCTAAAGCCAATATCTGAAAAGCTTCAAAAGCAAAAAGAAAAGCTAGATAGGGTAAGTCTAGAGCTTAAATACTACAAAAGGGAAAAGAACAAAGATTCAATTGAAATGTTAAACAGAGCCATAAAAAAGGCCGAAATCCAATTAGAATCTTGCTACAATCTCATAAAATTTGCACCAAAAACAGTGGCCAAAGTCCGCTATAAGCTAGATGGCCAAATCAAGGACCAAGAAGAATTGATTAAAAAGGCCAAGCTAGCCCTAGCCCAGTATTATTAAAAGCTAAGGAATATTGAAATTTAGGACTTTATTGACAAAAATCATCAAAGACATATAATTATAAGATAAGAATAAATATTTTTTAAAATAGAGTCCATGGAGAATGTGATGAAGAAACAACTACTGACAAGTATTTTGGCCCTAGGCCTAGTCCTAAGCACGCCAATAAGTACTATAAATAACCCTTCCTATGCTTCAGAGGCAAGCAATCAGGAAACAGATACAAAAATCAATGACCTAAAAGCTTATGTTAATGATTATAATAACAAAGTCGCTAGCAATTCTTATAGGCTAGCAAGTGATGAGAGCAAGAAAGCCTATGACCAAGCTTATAGTCAAGCGAATGAATATCTTAAGAGTGAAGATAAAAAAGCAGACCAGCTTGATGGTCTTTCTATGAGCCTAAAAACAAGTATTGAAGACCTAGAAAAAAGTGCTAAAGAAAATCAAAAATCTTTGAAAGTAGCGATAATAAAAGCAGGAAAATTATTAGATAAAAATAAAGAAAAGGTCGATGATAAGGACCAAGCCTATATCGATATCAACAAAGATTTGACTAAGGCGAAGGATATCCTTAAAAATGAAAATTTAGAAAAAGCAGCTGGCAAAGAACTCATAGACTTAAAAGAAGCTATCAATAAGAATTTCTTAGATCTAAAGGAAAAGTATGAAGATAAAGAAGAATATGAGGTAAGCGAAGAAGAAATCAAAGCCCTAGATAAAGAGCTAAATCCTGAAGAAACAAAAGTTAATGGCTTCCAAGATGCCATAGATGATAGAGATAAACTTCTTAATAGTCATGAAGAATTCATAGGCTCAAATCTTTATAAGGAAGCTAAAGCAGAACAAAAAGCTGCCTATAATAAAGCCTACGATAGTCTTAAAAACATGACTATCGATAAGGATGATAAGAGCAATGCAGCTTATAACAAAATTTTAGAAGCAGTTAAAAATGCCTATCAAGAAAGATATACTATAGACGGAAAAGACTTAAATCTTAAGACTGTAAAGACAGATAAGTCTGAAAAAGATAAGCTAGAAGAAGCTAAAAAGACATTAGATGCCTATATAAAAGATAGGGAAAATATCGAAAAAATCCTAAAAGAAGACAAATTTAAAGATGATAATATCCTTAAGGATTCCTATAAAGAAAATATTGAAAAAGCTATAAAGCTTAAGGAAAACAAAGAAGCTAGCGTAGAAGATTATACTAAACTTAATGATAAGCTAAAAGAAATCACGGATGAAATTAAATTAAAAAGTCAAACTACCGGTTTTAAAACTGTAGAAGAAGCAAGGGCAGCCCTTAAAATCCTAGTTGATAACAAGGATAATATCAAAAAAAGCACAGCCTATACAAATGCTGAGACTGAAGCTAAAGATGCCTATGATAAGGCCATAAAAGATGGAGAGTATATCCTAAATAAACTTGCAAATGGTGAGAAATTAAGTATTGAGGAAGTAAAAAAAGCTCACGATAAAATCCTAGAATCAATCTTAAATCTAGAGTACAAGTCATCTGATAAGCTTCAAAAACTTGTAAATGAAGATGAAGAGTTTAGAACAAGTAAGAATTACAAAGACCTTGAAGAAAATTCTAGCAAGAAAGAAACAATAGATCATTACAATAATCTCATCAAATTAGCCAAAGAAGAGCTTGCCAAGACAAGTCCTGATAGAGCTAATATCAACCTATTATTAAAGGCAATCAAGGATAGTAAGGATGAGATAGATGGCAAATTATCAACACCTGCTAGAAAATTAAATTATGAAATCTATATCTCTGATGTATTCAAAGGACTAGATGCCTATAAAAAACCTAAAGATAAGGATGCAGCAAAGGAATATGATGGCTTCTTGGAACTTGCTAAATATCTAAAAGACTCTGGAAAAGCAGATAGTAAATTAGCAGGTCATATCTTAGAAATCCTTACAAATGCGAGAAAGTATTTGGGTGGGGACATAAGCAAGGAAAGGTACACCATAAATAAAAATTATATCCTTCTAAAGATGGTAAAAGCCGATGAGGATTATAAGAATGTAAATCAAGTATCTAGAGAAAGGCTTGAAAAAGCCCTAGAATTAGCCGAAGACTCAATGAAAAATCCTGACGATAAGGATAAGCAAGCAAAGGCTCTCCAAAGCCTAGGCGAAGTCTTAGAAGATCCTTCAATCAAGGCTATCATCAAAAAGATATTCGACAGTAACCCTCTCAAGGAAAGAAAAGACCTACTAAATGAGCTAAATGTCCTTGTTTCAAATGATAAGAAATTAAAAGAAGGCAGCTTTAAATATCAAAAGGCCAAAAAGGTAAACAGGGATGCCTATGACCAAGCCCTTGCAAGCGCAAAGGAAGTCGTAGCTAAGGATAAACCAAGCCTAGATGAGGTTAATAGAGCCCTTACAAATCTAAAAAAAGCTATCGAAAATCTTGATGGCGATAAATTTGAAGAAAGCATAAAAGCCCTAGCCAAAGAATTTAAGGAAAAGCAAAAACTAATCCCACAAGATAAGAGACAGGCTATGGCTGACAGGATTAATAGCCTAAATGAGCCAGGCAAGACTATGGATGATTATGAGGCGGTCAAAAAAGAATTCTATGACCTAATCAATGATAAGAAGGTAAGTGTGACAACCACAACAGTCGCACCAACAACAAGTCCTGTCCAAACCGTAACAAAAGCAGGATCTCCTGTAAAAACGGGTATAAATGGAATAGCAAAGGTTGCTATAATTTTAGTAGTAGCCGCTATAATATATGTAATTTTGAAGAAAAAAGGAGAAAACAATGAAATTAACAAATAAAAAAATAATAGCTATACTTTTAGCAGCAGCAACACTTACAGCTTGCGATGGCCTAAATGGAAGCAAAAAAGAAGCTGAAAATACTGAAAAACCAGCTGTAGAAGAATCTCAAGAAAACAAAGAAGCAGAAACAAAAGAAGAAACAGATGCTGACAAGGCTGATTCAGAAGAAAAAGACGCTGAAAAGAAAGAAGGCGAAGAAGATTCTGAAAATGCAGACCAAGCTGATGCTGATAAAGAAGAAGCAGTAACAGATGCTGGTCAATCAACAAAAGAAAAGCTTGAAGATGCTGTATTTAACAACAGAGTACAAGCAAGAGCAGCAGAAATCCTACTAGAACAAACACCTGAAACAATAACAAATATAAAGGATAAACTAGAAACTCTAGTAGAAGAATCAAATGCACTAATCGAAAAAGCTGAAAAAGCATTAGAAAGTCTATAAAATGTAAAAAGCGGGCAGGAATGCCTGCTTTTTATATTTTATAAATTGTCAGTATCTTAAAATTACTATAAAAAAGTCGTTGTAATATTTGTAATCTATGATAAAATATAGGTAAGTGGAGGAGATTATGAAAAAAACACCTATAAAATACGGACTCCTAAGCCTAGCTCTTCTCATATCCTTACCAAACCAAGTAAGAGCAACAGAAGAGCCAGCAGAGCCGATTACAAATATAACTGAGCCTAGCAAAGAAGAAGTGGCTAAGCCAGAAGAAAATAAAAAACTAATAGAAGATAGTGAGATAGACAATACACCAGCCCCAGCCGCAGAAAGTCAAACACCAAGTGTTAATAATACATACCAAGCGCCAAGTGTGCCTAGCCCTAGGATAAATCTCACAAGCCCTACTACTAGTCCACAAAATACAAATTACCTAAGCCAAGCAGGCAAGTTTAACCTAGAAGAAGGACCAATCAAGGTCACAGCCTATAAGACTGAACTAAATAAAAAAATAAAGGATGATAAAAACAATTTTACCCTATCATTCATGCTTGGCATCCATGCCAACTCTTTAGACAGCGAGTATACCATATCAGTATTTGCCCTTAAAAATAGCGAAAATAAGACCCTAAAGCTTGTTAATGTCATAAGTGATTCTAATGTCAAAACAGGCAAAAATCTCCTAGATAAGACAGAACAAATAGAAAGTGAAGATGTCCTTGGTTTTAGGATTAAGACAAACATTTCAGACTATGCGAGCATAAAGATAGAAGCAAACTTTGATCAAGATGCTAAACCAGGCGATTATTCTATATATTATATAGTAAGCAAGGGTGAGGATAAAAGTTTTGGCAAGGTAGATGCAAAAATCACCAAGAAAGATGAAGATGACTTTGAGCTAGATACAAAGCCTGAATTAAGAGATTATGAAAATAAAGAAGCTAAAAAGGATGACCCTATTACAAAGCTTCCTTACAAGAAATACCTAATTAATGATAGCAAGGAAGAACAAAATTTGGGCGCTTATCTTGACCTAGACTCACCAGACTTAAGCAAGTCTAAATTTGTGATAAATTATATAGATCCAAATCTCCTCGTAGAAAAAACAGAAACAATAGCAAATCCAAAGACCTATCAAATACCAGCCTTTAGCCTAGCTAGGATAGATGTCCTAGATAAGGATAGCAAGGAAGAAGTCAAATCTGCAGCAGTAGGAGTCTATGATTTTAAAGATTCAAAAAGGACAATGGGAGATTTGATAATCAAGGCTGGCGAAAATAAAGATAGGAAAAATGATAAGTCAAAAGAGCTAATCAATTCTTTAAGAACAGCCAATAAAGACATGGAAAAGGCCCTAGAAGCAAGGGTAAGCTCACCTGTAAGGAAAAATGATGAACCATCAGATGAGGAGCTAGAGCTACTAACAAATAGGCTTCTAAACCACGCAAAGATTATAAATACGATAATTAGACAAGTATTATTAAATAGCGAACTAGAAAGCTTAAGAGAATTAGAGCTAAGCGACAAAGAGGCAGCTGAGGAGGAATATAGAAATATAGCCCTTCTTTTAAAGCAATCACAAGATCTTAAGGAAAAGGCAGCCGATAAGCTTATAGCCTATGATGAAATCGACCTAAAGTCAGACTATGCCGAAGGTAATCCAAGTGAGGCTAGAAATCTAGCCTTAGACTTTGCAGATGATACAGATATAAATTACCTAACAGATTTAACTGACGGGAAAGATAAAAATTATAAAGAATTTTTAGAAGAGTTAAGTTCTAAGCTAGGTCACGCTATGACAAAGGTAGAAACAGTCACAATCACAAGCGAAGAAGACAAAAAAGAACAAGCTAACAAAGAAAACTTAGAAGATAAAAAAGAAGCTGACAAGGAAAAGGAAGCCCCTAACGAAGACGGGGCTAAGGATGAAAAACTTCCAGAAAATAAAGAAGAAGTAAAAGAAGAAAAAGAAACAAAGGAAGAAAATAAAGAAAATCCTCAAAATCCAAAAGAAAAGCAGGAAGACAAACCTGCCAAAGATGAAAAGCAAGAAAAAGAAAAAGTTCTTCCAGAAAATCATCTAGAAAAAAAGGATGGAAAGAAGGAAGAGAAAAAGCCTGAATCAAAGGTTAGAATCAAAAACTCTTACCCACTATTAGTAAGATACTTAAGAAATCTAAATAATAGGACAAATTTCTTAAATAATCAAAAAAATTAAGATCAAGTAGAGATAAAAACTAAATAAATTTTTAAAAAGCATCATAAATGGCTAATTATAGCCAAGTGGTGCTTTTTATTTTTTGCAAAAAAATCCTATTTCTTAACATAAATTTAATGATCCATAATTTATAATTAAATAAAAACTTATAAAGTAAAGACAATTAATTATTAAGGAGAATCAAATGAAGAAAAGAAATCTTGCAAAATTTGCCCTAATCACAGCCCTGTCGACAAGTATATTTTTTAATCACATTGAAAGTCCTCTTGCGGCAAAAGAAGATGTAAAAGCAGCCATAAATAATCAAAAAAATGAAGATGCTATCAAAAAACTAGAAAAAGAAATCCAAGAAAAGCAAAGAGAGCTTAATGCAAGAATTAAAGAGAAAACTCGACTTGAAACTGAGATTTCAGATTTAGAGAAGAAATTAGATGAGATAAAAAGTAAATTTGATAAAGAAAGCAAGGCTGATCTAGCCAAGTTAAATAAACTAAAAGAAGAAAAGAAAATCGCAGAAAAGGCCCTAAAAGACCTTCAATCAGAGAAAAAAGCAGTCGAGCAAAAGAAAACAGAACTAGAAGGTAAAATACAAGCTAATAATGAAAAAATCGCTGAATTAAAATCTACAGACAAGACCCAAGTAGAAAAAGATATAAAAGAAGCAAAAAGTTCAAAGTCTAAAGAAGAAAGCGCAAAAACAGCCTTAGAAAATAAATTAGCAAAAGAAGTAAAAGCTCACGAAGATTTACAAAAAGAATACCAAAAGAATAAGGCATATAGCGAAAGACTTGAAATAGATATAAACTCAAAGAAAAACACCCTAAATGAATTAAAGACAAATCTTGAAGAAACTCAAAAACAAATCAAAAATGCTGAGAATAGAAATCAAAATATTGATAAAACAAAAGAAGAATTAGCAAAAGCAAATAAAACAATAGAAGATTTTGAAAAAATAGAATCAAAACAGTTAGATAAAATAAAAGCTAATGAAATTAGAATAAAAGAGCTTAAGGCTAAAAATCAGTTATATAATGATGAAATAGAAAAAAAGATTGATGAATTAGAAGCTAAATCAAAAGAACTTGAAGAGAAACAAAATGCTTTACAAAAAGAAATTGATAGCTTAATTTCAAAAAAACAAGGTCTTGAAAGTAAGAAAATTGAAGCCCAGGGAGAATTTGACAAACAAAAGTTAGAAGCAAATGGCTTAGATGACGAAATTAAAGAAAAAGAAAGAAATATTGGGGATCTTGAAGTAAGCATTGAAAATGCTGAAAATTCTAATGAAGCAAATAAAGAAGAGACTTTAAAAGAGCTTAAGAGTAGGTTGGATAAGACTAATAATGAAAAAAACACTCTAGAATCCCTAAAAAATGAAGCGGAAAACAAAGCAAATGAAGCTAATTCAAAAATAGAAGCTTACAAAAAAGAAATTCAAGATACTCTAAATAGTATAAGAGAAAAAGAAGAAGAACAAAAAACAAATGCAATAAAAATAAATTCTACAACAAGTGAACAAGAAAAGTTATTAAGAGAAAAAGAGCAAAATAATATAAATCCTGATGATATAGATGAAATAAAGAGATTAGAGGCAGAGAATTCTGCAATTAGAAATAATATAGACAAATCAAAAACACATATAAATCCATTCTTAGAAGCAAAGAAAAAATATGAGAGAGAAATAGAAGAATATAATAAAAAAACTGAGGAGTTTAAAGAGTTAAACTCTAAAAAAGAAGATTTAACTAGTAGGATTGATAAGCTTAAGGGGGAAATCTTAGATAATGAAAATACTAAGAAAACTAATGACCTTAAAGTAGAAAAAATAAAGAAGCAATTAGAAGCTGATTCAAAAGCAATAAACGAAATAAAGGCTGATATCAAGGCAAAAGAAGCAGTTATCAAAGGTCATGATGAAAAAATAAGAGCTAAAGAAAAACTTCTTAAAGAAATTGAAAATAAAGAGGCTAGTAAAAAAGCTCTTGAAGCTGAGAATGAAGCTTTAAATAAAGAACTTGCAGCAAATAAAAATAAGCTATCAAGCCTTGAAAATAAAAAGAAAGACCTTGATAATGAGGATAAAAAGCTAGATGAAAATATTAAGACACTTAAGGATAGCTTAGATAAAAGAGTTGCTCCAGAAATGGCTAAAGACTACAAGGAAATAAAGGGCAAGCTTGATCAAAAGAAGATTTCTCTTAGACAAATCCTTGAAGCAATCAAAAAAGATGAAAAGATCCTAAATGCTAAAAAAGTCGGCCTAGAAGTCCTAAAAAATAAAAAGGCAAAAGAAAATCAAAAGCCAGAAAATAAGGGTCAAAATAATAAGCCAAGCTCACCATCAGATAATAAGCCAAATACTAATAATAAAGCAAATAATAATGATAGTAAGTCAAATACTAATAATAAGTCAAAGGATGACGACAAGAAGACAAGTGAGGATGCAGAAAAGCTTAAAAAAGAGAAATTTAGAGAAGCTCTAGTTAATCTAAAAATGGCTTATAAGAGAGCCTTATCTGTCCTAGAAAGAGCAGAAAACTATATGAAAACTGCCAAGATGTCTGAAGCAAAAAGAGCTAAGCTTGAAGTCTTAGTAATAAGACAAAAACTTATCTTAGAGAAGGTAAGAATCCTAATCGAAAAGCTTGAAGCCAAAGCTTAGATAAAAAATTTTAATAATATTAAAATACCAAGTCAAATCTGACAAGATAGACTTGGTATTTTTTTGTTAAATTCCAAAGAAAAACAAAGAAAACTAGTAAATAATAGAATTTCACTTATTAATATGATATAATAATAATATATCATTTGTTAAAGTATGAAAGGACAGCGATGAAGGATAAAACCAAGGATTTTATATTTTTTATATTAGCAATTATAATTTTTTATGCATTGCTTTTTGCACTTGGTTTTACCTGCCCAATCAAGGCGCTGACAGGGATTTCCTGTCCAAGTTGTGGTATGACGAGGGCTTACTTTTCCCTACTTAGGCTTAAGCCGTCTTTGGCCTTTGCTTACCATCCGCTTTATCCCCTACCAGCTATTGTTTTAGTGGCTTATATATTCAGGGGGAAACTTTCAGATAGGTTTAAGAAAATCGCCATAGCTTTGGGACTTATCTTAGTATTTGCTGTTTATTTTATAAGGATGGCTGATCCTAGCGATGATATAGTAGTATGTAGGCCTAGGGATTCGATAATTTATAAGGCCTATGAGAGTATTATTAAAAAGTAAAAAGGAGTTGAGATGTTTTGTAAAAATTGTGGGGCTGAGCTAAAGCCAGGCGCTAATTTCTGTGCCCAATGCGGTAGCCCAGTTGACCAAGAAAAAATTCAACCAGCAAGCGAAAAAGTCGAATTAAATCTTGATGAGAAAAAAGAAGAATTTTCAGAAAAATTTGACGAGAAAAAGCAAGAGGCTGCTGAAAGATTAGAAGAAGTAGGCAAAGATCTAGGAGAAAAGGCTGAAAAAGTCAAGGAATCTGTAGAAGAATCTCTTGATACAGCCAAGGAAAATATTGAAGATACTGCTCAAGAAGTAAAAGAAACAGTAAAAGAAACTGCCCAAAAGGCTGAAGAAACTCTCGATCAAACAGTTGAGGATATCAAGGAAGATGTTGAAGTTAAGCCAGCTAATAATTTATTTGAAGAAAAAGCTAGCAGTGATGCAATAGATGGATTTTCCAATGATGAAAATATGGTAGACAATGAGCCTATCTTTAAAAGCATGAAAGATATGGAAAAAGACGCATCTAATGAAGCAAGCATCGAGATAAAGCCAAGTGGCCTTGTGAAAATCATTGCCCTAACAGGCCTTGGAGCAGCTTCTGTTTGTGCAATTCTTTTTGCAATTGACCTTCTTAGGTTAGTTATATTTACTATAGGAGGTATTTTCTAATGTTAGGATTTTTATTTTCAATGGCATTTAACCTATTGGCCAACCTTCTTTCTTTAGTTTCTGTAGTATTTTTCGGCTACAGTTTATATACAGTTGCTAGCCAGTGGAACAAAACTGATAACCAAGACCTTTTTAACCTTACAGTTATAAGTGGTGCATTTATGATTATAGTAAGGATAATTGACCTAATAATAAGAAAGGTAACCTATTATGATTTCTTCTTTAGGCCAATTGTAAGTGTGATTCTAATACTCTTAGCTATTGGGGCACCAGTTTTAATATACCTAGTAGCTATGTCTGCTGGTGATGTAATCTACGAAGAAGGATATTTTAACAAATTAAGCGACACAGAGTTTTTGAAATCAGAAATAATGGCTGCCTTTGGTCTATTTATGACTGAAATAGGAAAGATAAGCTCAAAATTTGCTAAGGATGCTGATGGAGCCGCTAAGGCAAAAAGCGGAGCAAATGGAGCTTACCAAGATTCAGATGCCTTTAAATATACAGGAGATTCAGGAGATTTTCACGGAATGCTACCAGAAAGAAGATCATTGATATTATTCTTACTATTAAATTTAATTACTTGCGGATTATATAGTCTATATTTTGTCCACACAGTATCAAGAGATGTAAATATTGCTTGCGCAGGAGATGGAGAACACACTAGTGGTGTATTAAAATATCTAATTTTAACAATCCTAACTTGTGGTATTTATAGTATTTATTGGGATTATGCCCTAGCAAATAGAACTGCAGCAAACGGTCATAGATATGGCTACCATATTCAAGAAAATGGAGCAAGCGTGATATTATGGCTACTTCTTGGTTCATGGATATGTGGACTTGGATATTTTGTAGCAAGAAATATTACAATCAAAAACGTAAATAAGGTATGTAGAGGCTACAACCAAAAAAACCCAATTTACTAAAATTAAAAAATCATAGCTTGTGATGAGGTCATAAGCTATGATTTTTTTATTTGTGAAATCTTACTAAGAATAATTATTTAGGTCCATTTATAATTTTTCTTTACGCAGGTATAATGAAAAAGTAAATTTGCTAAAGAAAATTAGGGAGTAATATTTTGGAAAAGTTTGGAAATATGGCCTTTGATAAGAAGACTATGAAGGAAAATGTGCCTTATCCAGTTTACCTAAAATGGAAAGAGGCAGCAAGAGGAAATGCAAACCTAGACAGAGAGACAGCTGATTCTATCGCTCATGCCATGAAGGCCTGGGCTATTTCTAAGGGTGCTACATCCTACACACATTGGTTTCAGCCCCTAAATGGCAAGACTGCAACAAAGAAAACCGCCTTTTTGAGCAGGGATGATAAGCATAATCCTATCTATAGGTTTTCGGGTAAGGAACTAATCAAGGGAGAGCCTGATGCTTCATCCTTTCCATCCGGTGGAATGCGTTCAACTTTTGAAGCCAGGGGCTATACATATTGGGATTTGACAGCCAATTCCTTTATCTTAGACAAGGTCCTCTACATACCATCAGTCTTCGTTTCATTTTATGGGGAGAAATTAGATAAGAAGCTACCTCTAATAGAGTCAATGAACATGGTAAGCAGTGAAGCCGCTAGGATTTGCAATCTTTTTTTGAAAGATGAAACAACCTATAGGGTCAAGGCGAAGCTTGGTCTTGAACAGGAATTTTATCTTATAGATAAGAAATATTTTGACAAGAGAATTGACCTCGAATATTCGGGCATGACCCTAATTGGCTCTGAGCCGATGGTTGAAAAAGAGCTGGTTTCCCATTATTTGGGTGCTATTCCTCAGAGGGTCAATGATTTTTATGAAGATGTCAATAAACAGCTTTATGACCTAGGAATCTACATGGAAGCAGAGCACAATGAGGTGGGTCCAAACCAATTTGAGATAGCGATAATGTTTGAAAATGCAAATATTTCTGTGGATAATAACCAGCTTTTGATGTACATTTTGGAAAAAACTGCCCTCAAGCACGACTTGGTTTGTCTTCTTAAGGAAAAGCCTTTTAAGAATATGGCAGGATCAGGCAAGCACAACAATTATTCCCTTGCCACAAATTATGGTAAAAACTTATTTTCACCAGGCAAGGACCCAAAAAACAACATGACCTTCCTCTTGTTTTTGGCAGCCATGATAGAGGTTTGTAACGAGTACCAAAAGCTAATCAGGATAGCTTCATCATCTGTCACCAACGACTACAGGCTAGGAGGCGATGAGGCCCCACCAGCCATTCTTTCTGTCTTTGTGGGACTTGATTTAGAAGAAATCCTAAAGGCCATAGCTAGGGGAGACTTTGAAGGACAAGTTCCATCTAACAAGGTTAAAATACCTCACCTGGGCGAGCTAAAAACTGATTCATCAGACAGAAATAGGACATCGCCAATAGCCTTTACCGGCAATAAATTTGAATTTAGGATGCTTGGCTCATCCAAATCTGCAGCAGACTTAAATACAGTCTTAAATATTGCCATGGCAGAATCTTTAAAGAAAATCGCTGATAGGCTAGAAAAGGCCGATGAAGAATGGCGAAAAGAAGAGGCTTATGCCATAATCAGGGAAATATATGAAGCCAATAAGAGGATTTTATTCCAGGGTGATGGTTATTCAGAAGAATGGAAAAAAGAAGCTCGTGACCGTGGCCTTGATAATTATCCAAGTTTTCTAGAAGCCCTAAAGGCTGCAAAGGAAGATGGGGCCTACGATATATTTGAAAGGGCGGGAATCTTTACAAGCAAGGAAATTGAATCTATAATCAATGTTGAATTTGAAGAGGTGATTAATTTCTTCTCTTCCCAGCTAGAGATTTTAAATAATATGATCCAGCAAGAAATCCTCCCATCAGCTATGAGGGAAATCAAAGAAATCAGGGATTACCTGGCCTTTGTGGACAATGATAAGCTTAAGGCAAGGGCTAATAAGATTAATGAAGAAGTAGGAGAGCTTCTTGATTATAGCGAGAAAATCATAAATATCTTAAAAAAATCTGAATCTATAAAAGATAGAGAAGACAAGGCTTTTTATTTGCAAAATCAGACCAGGAGCCTAGCAGAAAAGATAAGAGAAATCTCAGATTGTCTGGAAAAATTAATATCAAGAGAAAATTACTCCATGCCAAATTATGTGGACATGCTAAAATCCTTATAAAAAAGGCGAGCAATATGCTCGTCTTTTTAAGTATTTACTTATAGGTCACTTTCTTGCCTAGGCCAAGCTTTCCTAAAATTATTCCAAGGATGAAGCATATTAGGGAAGGGATGAACCAGGTGAAGCCAAATTTTGCTAGGGGTAGGTTTTGTATAAGGTCTACAAGTCCTATAAGGCCAAATTTTTTGCCAAAAGTTTCTATGACAGCTGTTATAATTACTGCTGTAACCATGAGGATGTAGGCCATGTTGTAAGGGACTTTCTTATCAAAAATCATATAAAAGGCCAGGCAAATTATGATTGGATATCCTATATTTAGGACTGGAGCTGCAAGGTTTATTATAGCATCCACACCCAAAGATGAGATGAGAAAGCTTGCTAGGGTTACAAAGATTGCTGTGTAAAGATATTTTATCTTGCCATTTGTTAAGTTTTCGATAAAATTACCAGCTGATGAGGTAAGGCCGATGGCTGTTGTAAGGCAGGCTAAGCTTACTGAAATGCTTATAGCAAATTTGCCGAAATTTCCTAGGACCATGTAGACTAGGTTTATTAGGATTTCTACACGGGAGTCTGCTTGGGAAAATATTCCACTGGCATTAGCCCCTAGATAGGTAAGTCCTCCGTAGACTAGGGCTAGAAAGACTGATGCCACACAGCCTACAGCTATGATAAAAGACATTTTTTCCTTTTGATTAGTCTTGCCATAGCCCTTTCTGATCATGTCTGTTACGACAATACCAGTAAAAAGGGGAGAGGCAAAGGCATCGATTGTTTGGTAACCTTCGTAGAATCCTTTTACGAAAAATCCATCCTTAACATCGCTAGGAACTGGCATTCCTATTGGACTAATAATAGCCTTAACTATTAATACAAATAGGAAAAATAGGAGGAAGGGTGTTATATATTTGCCTATGATATTTACTACACTTGTTTCCCTAAAGGAAAGGATAAAGGTGATGGCAAAAAATCCTAAAGTTACAGTCCAGATAGGTAGGTTTGGGAAAAAGGACTTAAAGCCTACCTCATAGGTAGTAGCTGCTGTCCTTGGGATAGCAAAGGCAGGACCTATGCAGATGATAGACGCTATAGTTAAAATGTTAGAAAAGTTGGGTCCCACTCGCTTGCCGATATCTACAGCACGCCCTCCAGCAAAGGCTGTCATGATTACTGCAAAAATCGGAATAACAGGGTCTGCTAGCAAAAATCCTAGCATGGTAGAAGCCCATCCATCTCCAGTTATGACACCCAAATAGGGTGGAAAAATTAAATTGCCCGCACCAAAAAATATAGCGAAAAGGGCAAGTCCGCTAATAAGTATGTCTTTATTTCTCTTGTTCAAAATTGTCTCCTTGTATGTAATTCAGACTATCATTATACCTTAGCTTTTAAAAATTCAAAAAAATGTTTATTTTTTAATTAGTGGAGGATGAGAGAATTGAAAATTGTAATAGAGTTTTTATTTAATGAGTATAGAATTTAATAAAATAGTTAATATAGAAGTTCTTTGTTTCGAGCTAAAGCTCGACCACTCTGCCTCTACACCAGTCCTTCCTCAATCTTCTTACAGAAGATTGGGATAGGGCTTCGCGTGGGGCTCCTCAGCTACGGCATCAAGCCTACCAACCATTTGCTTCACAAATGGGGTTAGGCATAGATACGCGCCGGAGGGGCGTGTCTCCATGAGCCGATGGGCTTGTTTCCTTATCTCGAGCTTGTCGAGAGATCTATTAGTTCTGCTTGGGTGTTTGCTAATTTTTTTATCCCTTTGAATATTAACGGATTGTTGTTCTTGGGTTTTTGTTGACTACGAAATACCCTGTTAGGCTTCTCCAGGTTGGTCGAAGCAAGGGTGGAGTGTCTTTAGGCTTGTTTCCTGGAGCCGACGGGCTTTTCTCGCTTCGCTCGAGATGAAGTTTGCAAGGCGTCTTTACTCTAGATAATTTTAATGATTTTATAGTAAAAATTCCTACAGCTGAAAGCCATAGGAATTTGTTTTTATTTTATAAAATCTTCTTTCTCAATAAAGACTGGCATGCCGTCTTGGTAGGTCTGGGCTATTTCTCCCTGGATTAGTGGGAGGCAATAGTTTATCATTTTTTCTTCTAGGGTTTTCTTATCACCTAGCCAATCTACAGGAATCATCATCTCTCTGTTGGCTATTTCTGATGGTTTGACCTCTGTGTAGGTGACTTCATAATTATCATTATTAGATCTTCTTAGGACTGGGACTAGGTTGGTGTGGTCGATTCCTAGCTCTGTTGCCCTATAGCCTAGTTTGTAGGCTTCTTCTGCATCTGTCTTACTTATTAGGGTGTTGGTCCTTTGGACTGTGTTTAGCTCTATTGCCCTGGATTTGATCCCTAGCCTTTCTCTAACCATGGTTGCTAGTCTTTCGCCAACTCCTGCTACTACTGGGTGGTTGAAACCGTCCTTAGAATTTGAAAAGACTTCTTCGTTTAGCTTATCTTCTAGGTCCCTAAAGCCTTCAGCTAGGGCTACTATGAGGTTGTTTTCAGCCTTTAGGGCCTCTTTTATTTCATCAAAGATATCATCTAGATATTTCTCATCTTCTGGTATATAGAGTAGGTTGACCTGATCTTTTTTGGCCTTGTGGTTGGCCACAAGAGAACTTGCTGCAAGCCAGCCTGCGTGGCGACCCATTATTTCCACAAAGGTCACGCTTTCTAGGTCATAGATATCGACATCTGTCCTGATTGTCCTGATTGTGGATGCTATGTATTTGGCAGCTGATCCGTAGCCTGGGGAGTGATCCATACCCATTAGGTCGTTATCAATTGTCTTAGGGCATCCTATGACATGGATGTCTTCGATTTTCTTCTCTACCATGTATTTATTTAGTTTTGTGACTGTGTCCATAGAGTCGTTGCCGCCAATATAGATAAAGAGGTCGATGGCGTTTTTCCTTAGGACTTCAAAAATTTTGGCATAGTCTGGGTGGTCTAGGTCATCTGATAATTTATACCTGCAGGAACCAAGTATTGATGATGGCCTGGCCATAAGTTTTTTGCCGCAATTGTCCTTGGCAAAGATTTCCTGGTCGACTTCTTCTATATGTTCTTTGAGGATGCCTTCGATGCCGTTATTTGATAGGTAGATATGGTTAAAGTCATTGTCTATGCCACCTTCAATAGCACCTGCAAGAGATGAGTTTATTACTGATGTAGGTCCACCGGATTGGGCTATAATTACATTCATTATCTTCTCCTTAAAATAAATATTCTTCTAGGTAGGCTGCTATCCCATCTTCATCATTTGATAAGGTGATGTGATCGGCGATTTCCTTAATATGGTCAACTGCATTGCCCATGGCAACCCTTGTTCCGCCGATTTCAAACATTGTTATATCGTTCATTTCATCGCCAAAGATTAGGATATCATCTGTACCTATGCCTAGGATCTTGGCTGCTTCTAGGACAGAATTGCCCTTTGATAGGCCAAGGGGCATGACTTCGTGGTAGAACCTCAATGATTGGACTTGGACAGTCCTGTCAGCAAATTTTTCTATTAATTTTTGGCGAGGCTCGTCAATTTTTTCTGGGTCTGCTGCGAAGAGGAACTTATTTGGCTCAAAGTCAATGCTATCTCTGATGGTCTTATCTTCCTTAAGAGGGACACCTAGGTTTTGGGCTTCCCAATTGCTATAATGCTTGCTAGCATCATCTGTTATTATGTAATCTCCCTTTGGCACCATTAGCTCTAGGTCAAGATTTTTGGAAAATTTTAGGATTTCTTTGGCAAGACTTAAGTCCATTGGATGGTTGGCTAGTATCTTCTTTTCTTTATAATCATAGAGCATGCCACCATTAAAGGATGAGATAAGACCACCAAATTCGTCAAATTTGAGGGCAGAAGCTAGGGCATAGATTCCAGAAGTAGGCCTTCCTGAGGCTATCATGACCTCATGTCCTTCTTTGCTTGCCCTTATTAGGGCGTTTTTTGTCCTTTCTGTAATTTGACTCTTGCTATTTACAAGTGTTCCGTCTACGTCTACTACAATTAGTTTCGTCATTTTCTTCCTTTCTTTTCCTTACAAAATATTCTTTTCTAAATATAGGGCTATGCCGTCATCATCGTTTGTCGGGCAGATATCATCGGCAAGATTTTTGATATAATCACTGGCATTTGCCATGGCAATTCCAGTGCCTGCCAGCTCTATCATGGTTTCATCGTTGATTTCATCGCCAAAGGCTAGGGTATCCTTGTGATCAATTCCATAAAAGTCAGCTATTTCCAAAAGGCTTCTGCCCTTGTGAATACCAGCTGGCATGCAGTCTAGAAATTGAGGCATGGAATGGATCGGGTTTACCTTATCCTTAAATTTTTCTTCAAAATCTGACTTTACTTTTTCAATCAGACTAGGTTCTGCCGAAAATAAAAGTTTGTTTAGGTCAAAATCAAGCTTATCTGTTAAATATTCTATGATTTCTACTTCTAGCTTGTTTTTCTTTGAGAGAAAGTCAAGGTCGTAGGCATCATCTTTTTCTGCAAGGATTTTATTATCGTGATAAATTAAGTAATCAAGGCCAAGGCTTTTGCCGTAAGCAATCATTTCTTTTACGACTTCTCTTGGGATAGTGTGGTTTATGATTGGCTGATTTTTGGCAAGGTCAAAGACTAGGGCGCCATTGGAGCTTGCAACAAGGCCTCCATAGTGCCTATTAAAAAGCTCTCTTGCCACCGTAATTGATCCATAGAAGTCTCTGCCAGTGATGATTACAACCTTGTGTCCGGCATTTAAGACTTTTTCTATTATTTCTTTACTTTTCTTACTTATGGTATTTGTGCTTGTTAGTAGGGTCCCGTCCAGGTCTACTGCAATTAATTTTTTAGTCATCTTATAGGCTAAAGAGCTCGTCTCCTACTTCTACATTTTCTGCTTCTGATAATTTAACTTTTTTGATGGTTGGATTAGTGATAACTACTGGGGATTCTAGGCTATAGCCAGCTTCTTTGATCGCATCAAGATCAAATTCTAGAAGGAGGTCGCCTTTTTTGACCTCTTGGCCAGATTTTACAAGTGCATTAAAGCCCTTGCCTTCAAGCTCAACTGTCCCTATGCCAACATGGACTAGGACTTGGATGCCTCTTTTACTTTCAACTCCAATAGCGTGTTTGCCGTGGGCAACCATCGTAATCTTGCCATCGCATGGGGCAAAGACCTTGCCCTCATCGGCTATGATAAGAGCACCAGGCCCTACGATTTGTTCAGAAAAAATTAGGTCGCGGCAATTTTTTATTTCTGTAATTTCCCCCTTGATTGGGGCATAAAATATCTTGTCTTCTTTGGTAAATATATTTTTTATGTCATCTATTATTGACATTGGCTCACCTCTTTTTATGTACGCAAAACTGTCTTTTAATCACTATACCACAAATGAAGTCTTTGTTACCTTTATATGTATAAGTTAAAAAACTAGCAAATAAAAATTCGCTAGTTTTTCTTGTGATTATTTATTTTCGTTTTCTACCCTTATATTTTCATCTAATAATTTTAGGTAGTAGGTCTTGGCCATCTCTATGCTAAAGATAGATGAATCCTTGAAAAAGGCCTTAATTTCATCGATTAGGGCCTTGGTTTTGGCATCTTCACCATATTTTTCCTTAAGGTCTGAGGCCTTTTCTAATTGGCCATTTATCTTATGGATAAGGCCCATAGTCCTTGCTTCCCTGTCATTTTCTATTAAAAGCTCTCTTAGGGACCACTTGATATTATTTTCTGTAACTCCTGCCTTGTGTTGTACATTGACCTGATTATTTCTAAGGGCATCGATTACATCAAACATCTTTTGATTGTCAAAATTAGAAAATAGGATGAAGTCAAAGTCGATATTTGCTTCTTCATCTATTACTTCCTTTTTGCTTTCATCAAAGCCCTCAAGGCCTAAAAGGTAGCCAACTAGGTGGTCTACTTCCTTTTCATCTACTTCTATTATGTTTACATCGTGGGTGTCGCATATTGCTTTAAATTTATCAAAATCACTATTTAAGTGGGATTTATAGTATAAAATATCTGCCATTTTTTCCTCATTTCTTTTACTAAATACATATAAATTATACTAATCATAAAATTTTGTTCAAATTCTAAAAAATGGGTATAAATTATTTAAGAACCTAGGAGGCTATATGACTGAAAGAGTAATTAATTTAGAAAAAAAACTAGTTAAGACTGATAAAATTTTAAGAAAGGTGCGTCAGACTAGGGCTATTGTGATTAAAAGCCTACAGTCTATTGACAATAAATATGATTTTTCTGCAAGTTCCTGGCTTAGGGGAAATTTCCTCGGTAATTTTATAAGGGGATCAAAGATTGATAAGATGAACAAAAATATCGACAGGGTCCAAAAGTCTATGCTTAAACTTGAGGCTGACCTCATGGTTTATGATATTGATAATGACACAAATCTTGCAGGCTTTTTAAAGCTCCCATCAAAGATGAGCGAATCGGGCAAGGTGACTAATAAATTTACCGATATTGGCCTTAGGGCTTCGATGAGATTTAGGCAATTTGATGTAGTTGTAAGCCTTAGAAATCTGGAAACTCTTATAAAAAGGCTTGAAGAAATTAGACATGAACTTAAAAATGACCTTAAAGGATCTATGGGTTATTTAGAATGAAAAAAATGACTAGGCAAAAGTTAAACTTTCGCTTAGTCATTTTTTATGCAAAAATTTCTAAATTATTGTCAATTAGCTTGTTTATAGCATAGGCTACACCATTTTGTAGGTTAGACTTGGTGATGAATTTGGCGTGTTTTTTTAATTCATCGACTGAATTTGCCATGGCCACAGGAAAGCCAGTTTGCTCTAGCATTGGTATGTCGTTTTTCTCGTTGCCTATGGACATGATTTCATCAGGAGTGATATCTAACATCTCCGCCATAAGCTTTACGGCGTGGCCCTTGTTGGCCTTTTTGTTCATAACCTCTATGAGGAAGGGTGCGGTTTGGACTGCATAATAATCTTCATTAAGGATTTTTAGTTTGTTTTTAAGTACCTTATTTATACTTGCTCTTGAGCCTAAAATCAGAAATCTACCGAAGTCCTTGTCTTTGGCTACTTTGTCGTAGTCAATCTTAGTTAATTTTAGCTGGTTGATTGCTGCATCCATTTGAGTGTAAAAATTTGGTTCTTTATGCCTTGAATAAAAACCTATATCATCCATAGCGGATACTTCTACATCATAAGGAGTCATTAGGTCATCAAGTTTTTTAAGATCATCAATAGTTTGGAAATTTCCGCCAATTGCTTTGCCGGTCGCATTATCAAAGATATATGAACCATTCTGGCAGACTGTAAAATGCCCCTTTCTATTTAGGCCTAGCCTTCTTATATATTTTTCCATTGAATGATATGGCCTGCCGCTGGCTAGGGCTATATGGACTCCCATATCCCTTGCCCTATCGATTGCTTCTATGTTTTTTTTGCTGAGTCTCTTAAGTGGGGTAACAAGTGTACCGTCCACATCAATAGTAATTAATTTGATCATACTACTATTATACTATATTATTTTATATTTAAGAGGTCTTTGTACTCATCAGGTGATTTACGAATCCTTGTTGGGTCTTTAAAAAAGTCAGTTGCAAGCCTTTTAACTACAGGGCCTAGCATGATTAGGGCGTAGAGGTTTGGTAGGGCCATTAAGGCATTTAGGATATTTGCAATAATCCAAACAAGGCCCAGATCAACATTTGCACCAACAAAGACAAAGATTATATACAAAATCCTATAAGGAATTACAATCTTATCTCCAAAAAGATAGGTGAGGGCGGTTTCTCCATAATAAGCCCAACCCATGATTGTAGATAGGGCAAAAAGAGTTAGGCCAATACTTACTACATAAGACCCGTAATTTGTGGACTCTGCGAAGGCATTTGCCACAAGGCTAGAGGCATCAGAGCTAGATGTCCATGATATTTGGCTTGTTAGGATGACAAGGGCTGTCATGGTACAGATAATAATTGTATCAACAAAAACCTCACTCATTCCCCAAAGCCCTTGGCGGCAAGGGTGGTCAGTAGAAGCGCTGGCGTGGGCTATAGGTGAAGAACCAAGGCCTGCTTCGTTGGTAAAAACACCCCTAGCAACACCAGATGAAATAACTTGTTTAAAAGTAAGGCCGACAAAAGATCCGCCAAGGCTAGCTGGTGAAAAAGCTCCTAGGAAAATTGATTTGAAAGCCGGAATTATATAGGCCCTATTTAAAAATAAAAGATAAATAGAACCGAGTATATAAAGTAGGCTCATAAGAGGGACAAGCTTTGAGGTAACCTTGCTTATTGAAGAGATCCCTCCAACAATTACAAAGCCAACAATAATAGCCAAGATAAGGCCTGTAATAACAGGATTGATATTGTAATTGCTCTTAAGGACACCTGCTATAGCGTTTGATTGGGTAGAATTACCTATACCAAAAACAGCAATACCAGCAAAAAGAGCGAAAGTTTTGGCAAGGCCATCCTTTCCTAGACCATTTTTAATGTAATACATAGGTCCACCCACAAAGCGTCCGTCTTTATTTTCCCTAAAGGCAAGGGCAAGGCTTACCTCGGAAAATTTGGTAGCCATACCGAAGATAGCGGCCACCCACATCCAAAAGATAGCCCCAGGTCCACCCAAGATAATGGCAAGGGAGACACCTACGATATTGCCGGTACCGACAGTAGCAGCAAGGGCAGTAGAAAGGGCCGCAAAAGGAGAAATATCTCCGTCATGGTCCTTATGTGACTTATCAAACACCTTTAGGAGGGTATTCCTAAGGGCAAAGCCAAGTTTTCTAAATTGAAGGCCGCCCAAAACAAGAGTCAAGATAAGGCCAGTGCCCATAATGCCGACAATAAGGGGGGCTGCCCAAAGAAATGTATTAATTGCTTCAAAAAAATCTTTCATATGTATCTCCTTTCATAAATAGTATTTTATTATTTTATCCGCATTTTTATGATTTACAAAAATAAATATTTTCTTGTCAATCTACTCGCAAAGCCCTAAAACATCTCTAAATTTATTTCGATAAACTTATAAATTGACAAGGAAATTAGCATATTTTATAAAAAAATTATAAGAAGAATTTATTCTTATGCCTAAAACCGGTATAATGTAGAAGTAAAGACGAGTTTAACAGATTAAGAAAGGATATAAAATGATTATAGGAATACCTAAAGAGATTAAAGACCAAGAATCTAGAGTGGCTGTAGTACCAGGTGCTGTGGCTGATTTAGTTAAAAATGGAAATGAAGTTTTAATAGAAAAGGGAGCAGGCGTTGGCTCTGGAATTAGCGATGAGGATTATGAAGAAGCAGGTGCAAAAATAATTGATAAGGCTGCTGACGTATGGGAGAAGGCTGAGATGATCTACAAGGTCAAGGAGCCTCTTAAGGAAGAATACAAATACCTAAGAGAAGGACTCATCCTTTATGCCTACCTCCACCTAGCTGGAAATGCTGAGCTTACAGAAGAATTGCTTAAGAAAAAAGTAACTGCAATTGGTTTTGAAACTCTAGAGAAGGATAGAAAGCTACCACTTCTTCAACCAATGAGTGAGATTGCTGGTAGGATGGCTGTCCAAGAAGGGGCAAGATACCTAACTAAACCAGAAGGTGGCAGGGGAATCCTCCTTCAAGGTGTGCCAGGAGTAAGACCTGCTCATGTTGTAATTGTAGGAGCTGGTACAGTTGGTACAGCAGCAACAAGGATAGCAGTAGGTATGGGAGCTAGGGTAACAGTTCTAGATGTAAATATCGATGCCCTAACCAAACTTCACAACCTCTTCCCAGATAAGATTGAAACCCTTTATTCAAATCCACTAAATATAGACGAGGCAGTAAGTGGGGCGGACCTAGTTATTTCTACAGTCCTAATCCCAGGTAGACGTGCTCCTCAACTTGTAAAGGTAGATACAGTCAAGAAAATGAAGGAAGGTTCTGTAGTAGTGGATGTGGCTATAGACCAAGGTGGTTCTACAGATATCACAAAAGATCACGCAACAAGCCACACTGATCCAGTATTTAATAAATACGGCGTAATCTTCTATGCTGTAGCAAATATACCAGGTGCAGTAGCTATGACATCAACCTACGCCCTATCAAATGCCACAACCCTCTATGCAAAGGCAATAGGCAAGGAAGGACTTGCGGCAGCTGTTGAGAAATTCCCAGAACTTAAGAGTGGGATCAACCTCTATGACGGCAAGGTAGTCCTAGAATCAATAGCAGAAGATACAGGTCACGACCTAGCTGAATTAAATCTTTAATTAAAATAAAAATGCCAGGGAAACTTAGATTTTCCTGGTTTTTCTTGTATGACGGGCATGTCC
>NZ_JBGMEF010000015.1:0-76563 GCF_046365475.1 Anaerococcus kampingae | reverse complement strand
TTGATACACAAAATTATTTACAGACCCAGCCATCACGGATGCCTTGAGACACTTCAAGATGATTGAATAGAAAATAATGACAGAATATGACTTTCTGCATTTATTACATTCATACTTGGTATTGGAACGGCGTTGTTGTATATCATTATGGTGTTATGCTTATTTTGGGCGTTATCTTCTTTTATTCAAGGAGAAGTTGGAATAGGTATTTTTGGCTTGGTTATTGGTTTCCTATTTAGTCCTTACGGACTTCCGATAGTAGGAGTAACTGTGATAGCGTTTATTGAATTGATAAATGATAAAATTAAAGCGGTTTGGATAAATTAGTATTTGTCAAGGAGGGAATATGGATTTTAGTAGGATGATTCCTGAATTATCAGTTTTTGATATTAATCTGACTAAAAAATTTTATAGTGAATTAGGATTTAAAATTGAATATGAACGTGTTGAAGATAAATTCGTTTTCATGTCTTTTCAAGAAAGTCAGTTTATGTTCGAACAAATTCATGATGATGGTTGGAATATAGGTGAGCTAGTATATCCTTTAGGAAGAGGAATAAATTTTTCAATAGCTGTCGATGATATTGAAGAACTGTATCAATTAGTGAATAATTTGAATATAGAATTATACAGAGAACTAACCATAAACATATATCAAGTTAATGAAATAGAAGAAATGCAAATAGAGTTTTTAATTCAAGATCCCAATGGGTATTTGTTAAGATTTACAAATTAACAAATACCAGTTTGTCGAGCTAAATAAAACTAAATACTAAAGATACAAGACGATAGAAAGTAATAATTCTGTCGTCTTTTTTATTTTAAAGAAAGGAGATAAGTATGAGAAAATTAGAACAAATAAGACAAGATTCAAAAGAAATAAAAGATAAAATAGACAATACAGAAGAAAGATTAAGGCAACTAAAAAATCAAGAAAAGAAGATATTAAAACAAGATATAGTAAAAAGAAGAAAAGAAAGAACTCATAGGCTAATAACAAGAGGAGCAATCCTAGAAAAGCAACAAAGACAAAAGAATTAAAAAAAACACCTAGTATAATAAGATAAAGAGGAGGTAAACTAAATTGATGAAAACACTTGGCATGTTAACAATCATCTGCTTAACAGCATCAATTATGATGGTGAATTTTATACTTATTATACCGAAATTTGGCTCGAAGCATTTCGGTGCACCCGATGATATCAAAGCTATGATGAGTAAGTTGCCAGATAAACCGATTTGGGTCAATATATTAGGCGGACTTATCATGATACTTGGATTGCTAACCATTGCAGCCGTCCTAGTCTGGGCAATTGTTGATACAGTAAAATTTAGTTTAACTTTTCAGCAAGCCTTTGTTAGATTTTTAATACTATTTGAAGGATATAAGCTTTTTGATATTATCTTTTTTGATTATCTCATGCTTACCAAGTTAAAATTGCCGACTAAAGTTTACCCAGAGACGGTTGGTGCTAAGGGGTATGATAATTTTGGATTTAATGTGAAAAGTCAGGTTGCAAAAATTATAATCTTCTTTTTCGTGAGCCTAATTTTGGCATATTTACTGACCGTTTTGGTTTAACTAAAAATTCATAACTTGTAATGTTCAATTCGACTTCTTGGCTATTTGTTTTAAGGGGCTGTAGCTTAAAAAGAACCAATTATCAGAAATAGATATAAGCCATGAACAGTTATATGAAGATAGGTTAGAGGGAAATATAAGCGAAAGAAACTTCAATCTAATATGTGAGCATATCTAAAAAACAAGACAAGAACCATTCCTATAGGAATGGCTAAATACTGACACAAAAAAAATGTATCAACCTTTGCCCTTTTATCAGGATTTAGGTTGATACACAAAATTATTTTCAGACCCTCTAGAATATCAAACTCCATTTGATTTATTTAAGCACGAACTTAGTTTGGCTTAGGTGTCGCAATATTATTTGCAATTCATCATTTATAAAAAAGTTTGGTACACAAGAAATAATCCGTGCACCAAACTTTTTTGTAGAATTATTAATAACTATGGGAATTAGGCTTCTAATAATTTTCCAGCTATTGGACCTGAATCAAGGGTATAGATCTTTTCTATATCTATGATTACAGCAGCCGCCTTTGGCATTACACCAGCCTTTTCCTTGGCTAGGTTCATATGCTCTTCGTCTGTATAAGATTTGGCTGCACCCACAATCCTAAAGCCCTTGTTGTCTTCTCTTTTAACAAAGGCGATAGCTATCTTGCCATTATTTTTAATATTGGCATGGTGCTTGCCATCTGTATTTTCGCAAAAGATGAGATGTTCATCATCAAGAACCCTCATAGTTCTTTTTGGCCCTATATTAGGATTACCATCCTCATCAACAGTAGCCATATAAGCAAGCTGTTCACCAATTAAGTCTTTTATTTCTTGGGTTAATTTCATATTTTTACCTCTTATATATTATTTTCATTTATAGGATAGCATATTTGGGGAGAGTTGTCAATAATGATTATCACTATTGACTGCAAAATAATAAACATAATTGAAATAATAAAAATTCAAGCAGAACTAAAGTAAAAAAGTCTTACGAATTGAAGGATATAAGCTTTTTGATATTATATTTTTTGATTATCTCATGCTTACCAAGTTAAAATTACCAACTAAAGTTTATCCACAGACGGTTGGAGCCAAGGGATATGATAATTTTGGGTTTAATGCGAAAAGTCAGATCACAAAAGTTATAATCTTCTTTTTCGTGAGCCTAATTTTGGCATATTTACTTACCGCTTTGGTTTAACTAAAAATACATAACTTGTAATGTTCAATTCAACTTCTTGGCTATTTGTTTTAAGGGGCTGTAGCTTAAAAAGAACCAATTATCAGAAATAGATATAAGCCATGAACAGTTATATGAAGATAGGTTAGAGGGAAATATAAGTGAAAGAAACTTAAATTTAATGAATGTGAGCATATCTAGAACCATTACTATAGGAATGGCTAAATACTGACACAAAAAAATGTATCAACCTTTGCCCTTTTATCAGGATTTAGGTTGATACACAAAATCATTTACAGACCCTAATTATAGGATGACAGTAATTCAAAGTTCTGCAATAGCTTATTTTGCCTATTTAAGACTTGATTCCACAAACCAAATTTGTTTGTTATAGTCCTCTATATGATTTTCCATAACATTAGCTACAGGGAAATTATCAGCTTCATCTGCTTCTTTTCTAATCTCTAGTGCGAGTTCTTTTTGAAGTTTTATGTCAGATAGGACTATTTCTAATGCTTCTTTAATAGATACTTCTTTAGAAGTTTTAATCTCTTTGATTGTAGAAATTTCTAAATATTCTTTTAGATTAGCAACTGGAAATTCTCCAGACATTCTGATAAGCTCAGCAACTTCATCAAGTCTTTCACCAGCCTTATCATATTCAGATTCAAGATACTCATGTACAGATACAAATTGAGAGCCTACGATATTCCAATGTAGATTATGGATTTTAATGTTTAGTACTGCAAGATTTGCAAGATATGTGTTTAATTTTGTCATTTTATTCCTCGCTTTCAAATAATTTTAATTATCATTATCATTATATACAATAATAAAAAACAAGTCAAGTCTATAATATTGAATAAAATTTACTAGCAAATATTTATTATTTCATCCTAATGTCGTAAAAATGAACAGAAGAAAATTATTTCAGAGATACAAAATCACATCATGCAACAAAAAGGAATAGATAGAAAGATAGAATCTATACAAAAGGAAGTATCAGATATTATCGAAAAGAGTATTATATAAATTTAATAGTGAAACTTAGGAAGAGATAGCAGAAATGTTATCTCTTTTTTAATACAAGAAAGGAGTTTTATATGAAAAAATTAGAACAAATAAGACAAGTGTCAAAAAAATAAAAGATAAAATTGACGATACAGAAGAAAGATTAAGACAACTGAAAAATCAAGAAAAGAAAATATTAAAAGGCTCTTTGTCAAATCGTGTTGGTAAATAAAAATCAACCAAATTCTTAATCAGGGATAGAAAATTCAGAAGAATTAACATATGAAGAAATAAAAATCCTACTAGAAAAAGCAAAAAAGACAAAAGAATTTAAAGAAACACTAAAAATAATGAGCGAAAATTAAAAAAAATAAACAGGAAGATTTTTACAATTAGCATACTGCATAACTTATTTTATTTAAAATTTTTAAGAAATATCTGAAAGAATACTTAGGAGAAAGCAAGATATTATATATATCCCAATGGAAATCGTAACTTGCCACTATGAAGAAAGAGAAAATAACCTTTACAATCAAATATTAGGGATATGAGAAGAAGTTGAACAAGCAGAAAAAGTTAAGACTTGCATAGAGCCGTTACAGGAACAAGAAAAACGACTATCACAGGTAAAACAGAACGAGTTAGACCAATAAAAAACAAAAGTGAAATATTTATAACTTAAGCATTGACATCAAGTTTTTTGTGTGATATGTTAATAACATTAAGTTAGAAATATATCACTTGAAATTATACGTAAGGAGAATTTGACATGAAAAACAAAGTATCTATACGAGAAGTTGTTGCAACAAAAATTATTATTGCAATTTTAATTGCGGGATATTACTGGTTGTGGAGCAGAAGCGACTATCAGCCTGAATACCAACAGTTTTCAAGCTATTGGGGTTTTATTCTATTTTTGATGCTGATAGTGCATTATTTTAGAGTAAAAAAGTATAAGAAAGAATACTTTGATGAATTTGCGGAAAAAAATCTACACAGATGTGATTCAATATGCTTAAAAATTTTTTGCGTGTTAATGGTTATTATAGCATATTTAGGAGGGATTTTAGGTCATGTAAACGGAATTTCAACAGCGTTGATGGGATGGCTAATTATTGGAACAGTAATTACAATTACAATACTTCGTACGATTATGTTTATAATTATGGATTCTAAAGGGGTATAATTGTGGCACTAATAACTAAAGTTAAGGAATATAGAGAAAAGGAAAAATATAAACAATCTGAACTTGCGGAAATGGTAAATGTCAGAAGAGAAACTATTGTACATCTTGAAAATGGAAAATATAATCCGTCATTAAAATTAGCTATGGATATTGCAAAAGTGTTTGATGTTAGCGTAGAAGATTTATTTGAATTTACAGATGATTGAGGCACACAATTTAATTTAGGAAATATAATATGCAATTCACAGGATTGCAATGGGACGATATTGATTTTGATACGGTCGAAGATTTAGATAAATATGAATGGTAAAAATATCTTGCCCCTATTTTGGTTATAAACTTAAAAAATACTCCTGAGAAGACAACATCAAAGGATTCTGAAATAGATAAGTTTTCAAAAGAAGACAGAGAATATATAAAAAACAAGCTGAAATATATAGACCAGACCTTATCATTTGTGGAAGAACAGGAGATATATTCATTGAGAACATTCTTGATTTAGATACTAGTTCTTGGATTTATATTTCTTACTATTTGAGTTTTTTAATATAATCATCATGAAAACCTGGGGTCTCTTTGTTATAATTACAATTTGGGAGGTATTGTTAATTATCCTATGAAAAATTAACCGTATATGGATGTATTCTATATGCGGTTTTTGTCTGGGAAATTTAGCTAAGATTGTTTTCAAAAAGTAGAATAAAGAAAATTACACTTTATAAAATGCAAAATCATTGTTTTTTTTGTTTTAAGGGGTACTATTAAGTTTGTAAAAAAGGGGTGAATAAAGTGATAATAGAAAAAATTATTGGAAATGTTTTTGATATAAATGAAGAAAATTTAATAATCAACTGGCTTAATATGCCTTACGACCATGCCCACAAGAAAATTCAAAGATTTGAATATGAGGGTCTGGATTTGGGTCTAAAGCTTTCTGAAGAAGATAGACAAAGAGGTCTAAAGCATGGAGATATAATTTATAGAGAAAATAATGTAGTCTATGCTATCAATATCGAAGAGCTAGAATGCTTAAAGCTTTCTATGGATGAGGCTAAGAGCTTTGTCAACTTGGCATATATTATTGGCAATCGTCATGCAAAATTATACTGGTCAGAAGATGGCGAATCTTTAATAACACCATATGAGAAGACCCTGGAAGATATGCTAAAGACTGTAGAAGGGATAAAGATGGATAAGGTCATGGCTAAATTATTGCCAAAAAACAACTTGATGGCAATTCTACCTCAAGGTCAAGTAGTAGATCATCATAGTCACGACCATGACCACGATCACGACCACAATCATGATCACCATCACGATCACGATCACGACCACAATCATCACCACCATCACCATGAATAGAAAAAAATATGAAGAAGAGCTCATCCTCCTTCAATTAAATGATAGTCAATTTCCTATAGGTTCTTATTCTCATTCTTATGGACTTGAAAATTATATCCTAAAGAATTTGATTAAAGATTCGAAAGATACAAAAAAATATTTAATAAACTATTTAAAAACTAGCTTCTATTATAATGACCTTTTAGCTGTATATCTAGCTTACAATTATTTTATAGAAGGGAAAAAAGATGATCTTTTAGATCTAAATATAAGATTACAGGCTCAAAAAAGCCAAAAAGAGTTAAGGGAAGCTTCAGAGAAGTTAGGCTCAAGACTTATATCGACAGTTCATAAGATGGACATAGCTATGCCAGAACAATACTATGACTACCTAGCTTATCATAAGAAAAATGACATTATCATCCATCACTCAGTCGCCTATGCTCTAATTACAGCAAGTCTTGATATTGATATGACCGCATCTCTTTTGAGTTTTGCTTTTAATATGGCACAGAATCTAGTTATTACAGCGGTTAAGACTGTTCCTATCAGCCAGTTTGATGGGCAGAAAATCTTATATGAAATCTATGATTTGATAATAGATTTAGTTACAAAGATAGATAAATTGGATGAGGAGTATTATTTTACTTCATATCCAGGTGTAGAAGTTGCTTCAATGCAACATGAAGTATTATATTCAAGACTTTATATGTCTTAGGGAGGCTTATGGATTACGTAAAAATCGGTGTCGCAGGCCCTGTTGGCTGCGGAAAGACTCATTTGATAGAAAAACTAGTAGAAGAATTCAAAAAAGATTATAAGGTAGCAGTAGTTACTAATGATATATATACAGAAGAAGATGCAAACTACTTAAAAGATCAGGGGATTCTTGAAAGAGATAGGATAAGAGGAGTAGAAACTGGAGGATGTCCTCATACAGCTATAAGAGATGATGTTTCTATGAACCTTGAAGCTTGTGAGGATTTAGTCAGAAATTTTAAGGATATAGAAATAATCTTTATCGAAAGTGGTGGAGACAATCTATCAGCAACCTTTAGTCCTGACCTTGCAGATGCCACCATCTTTGTAATAGATGTAGCTGCAGGTGGGGATATACCACGAAAAGGAGGCCCAGGAATTTTAAGATCAGATCTTCTTATCATAAACAAAAAAGATTTAGCTCCTTATGTTGGCGTTGACCTTGAAGCTATGAGAAATGATACCCTAGCCCAAAGAGGAGATCGTCCATTTATCTTTACTAATATCAAAAATGGCGATGGCCTAAATGAGGTCTATGACTGGATAAGAAAGCAAGTCTTATTAGAAGATTTAAAATAATGAAAAAAACATACGCAAGAGCCAGCAGATTATATTTAGAGTTTGAAAATAAGGATGACACAACAATCCTAAAAGATATTTATAATTCTCCACCATTTTTAGTCATGCACACCTTCAAATACGGTGACTTTACCAAGGCTATGATTATGAGCTCAAGCCCAGGTATCCTGGAAGGCGATAGGCAAGAAGAAAGATTTTATGCAAAAAAAAATAGCAAGGTATTGCTTTCTTCTCAATCATATGAAAAAGTTTATAAGATGAATAAGGATTCTTTCGCAAGTCGTAGGGTCGAAATTCGTGGAGAAGAAAAGTCTGACTTTATTTTTAAACTTTTACCCATGATTCTCTACAAGGATGCAGATTTTAGGGAGGTTATCAAGGTCGATTTAGAAAAAGATGCTAGGCTTATTTTTTCTAACTGTTTTGTAGCTGGTAGAATTGGCAGGGGAGAAAGCTTTGAATTTAAAAGCTACAAGACTAATCTAGATATAAACCTTGATAGCAAACTTATCTATACCGAAAAAAACCTCATAAGGCCAAGAGAACAAGAGATAAATGAACTTGGCCTGATGGAAGGCTATGACCACTTTTTGTCTATGGTTGCTATAAATTTTTCCAATGAAGATAACATTGGCGAAATCCGCAAAATAATTGAAAAGCATAGCCAAAAAAGAGGCCTAAAAGGTGGGGCAAGTTTAAGTTTTAGAAATGATATTCAAATCAGGATTTTGGGCAAGATGGGCCAGGATCTAATAGAATGTGAAAAAGAAATTATAGATTATTTGATTGAAAAAGGGGGAAGGATATGCATTTAGTACCAAAAGATATTGAACGCTTGATGATATTTACAGCTGGAGAAGTTGCCAGAAAGCGTAAAGAACGTGGACTTAAATTAAACTATCCTGAAGCAGTCGCTCTAATCAGTGCCGAGCTTTATGAAATGGCTCGTGATGGCAAGACTGTTTCAGATTTGATGCAAGAAGGCAGGAAGATTCTAACGAGGGATGATGTCATGGAAGGTGTTCCTGAAATGATTAAGGATGTACAAATAGAAGCCACATTTCCTGATGGAACCAAGCTTGTAACAGTTCATCAACCAATAGTGTAGGAGGCAATAATGATTCCAGGTGAAGTTTTTTATAAAGACGAAGATTTAATTTTAAATGAAGATTTCGAAGCTATTGAAATAAAAGTAACAAATACTGGAGATAGGGCCGTACAAATCGGTTCTCATTTTCATTTTTTTGAAGTGAATAGATTTTTGAAATTCGATCGTAGCATGGCCTTTGGCAAAAAGCTAGACATTCCTGCAGGAAATGCTATTAGATTTGAACCAGGTCAAACCCATAGGGTTAGATTAATAGATATAGGCGGAAATGGAAGGGTGATCGGCTTTAACGGACTAACAAATGGTGTAGCCCATGATATAAAAAAAGATGAAGCCATGAAAAACTTAGTTCAAAAAGGCTACGCTAATATTAATAGTGATGGAGAGGAATAGATGTCATTTAAAATCTCAAGAGAAAAATACGGGTCTATGTATGGGCCAACTACAGGCGATAAAGTTAGACTAGCAGATACAAATATTATAATAGAAATAGAAAAAGATTATGCAATTTATGGAGATGAATCAATCTTTGGTGGTGGTAAGACTGTAAGAGATGGTATGAACCAATCTTCAACTGCAAGCTATGCCTCAGGAACTTGCGATACAGTAATTACAAATGCGATTATCCTAGACTATACTGGTATCTACAAGGCAGATATAGGAATTAGGGATGGTATTATTACAGGAATAGGCAAGTCAGGTAACCCTGATATGAACGATAATGTCAACCCTGGTCTTGTAATAGGGGCAAGCACTGAGATAATCTCAGGCGAAAATAAAATTGTAACCGCTGGAGCAATTGACACCCACGTTCATTTTATATCAGCCGATCAAGCAAATACCGCTCTAGCAGGAGGAACTACTACCCTTATCGGAGGCGGAACAGGCCCTGCTGATGGAACAAATGCTACAACCTGTACTCCAGGCCCTAACCACCTAGAAGCTATGCTAAAATCAGTCGAAGGATACCCAGTAAATGTTGGACTATTAGGTAAGGGTAACTGCTCAAGCAAAGAGCCACTTTATGAACAAATAAAAGCAGGAGCTTGCGGACTAAAGATTCATGAAGACTGGGGAGCAACAAGAGCCGTTATAAATGCCAGCCTTGAAGTTGCTGATGAGTACGATATTGCAGTTGCCATCCATACCGACACCCTTAACGAAGGCGGCACAATCGAAGATACCCTAGATGCTATTGGTGGTAGAGCTATACATTTCTTCCATACTGAAGGAGCAGGAGGAGGACATGCACCAGATCAAATAGTTGCAGCAGGATTTAATAATGTCTTTCCAGCATCAACAAATCCAACCATGCCTTTTACCATAAACACATCAGATGAGCACTTGGATATGGTTATGGTTTGTCACAATCTTGACAAAACTATAGAAGAAGATGTAGCCTTTGCTGACTCAAGGATTAGACCGGAAACAATAGCTGCAGAAGATGTCCTCCAAGACATGGGAGTATTCTCAATAATGTCTTCAGACTCTCAAGCCATGGGCAGGATTGGCGAAGTTGTTATGAGAACTTGGCAAACAGCCTCAAAGATGAAAGACCAACGTGGAGCCCTTAAAGAAGATGAAGCGAATGATAACGATAACTTTAGGGCTAAAAGATATGTAGCCAAATACACTATAAATCCAGCCATAGCCCATGGAGTATCTGAATATATTGGTTCAATCGAAGTTGGTAAACGTGCAGATCTTGTCCTTTGGGAGCCAAAATTCTTTGGAGTTCGTCCAAAACAAATACTAAAAAATGGTCTAATAATAATGGCACCGTCAGGAGATCCAAACGCATCCATACCAACACCCCAACCTGTAATATACAGAAGAATGTATGCGGCCATTGGTGGAGGAATTGGTAATTCTTGTTTTACCTTCGTCTCAAAAGCCGCCTATGAATCAGGCATAAAAGAAAAACTAGACCTAAAAAGAATGGTACTACCTGTTCATAATTGTAGAAACATCGGCAAAAAAGATATGAAACTAAACTTCGAAACTCCAAACATCAAGGTAGACTCAGAAACTTATGAAGTAACAATTGAAGGAAAGAAAATCACATGTGATCCAGTAGACAAGGTCGCCCTAGGTCAATTATACAACCTATTTTAAAATAAATATTAGAGCTTAACAAGAACCCCAAAATCCTTACTAGAGATGTAGGGGTCTTAGGGTTCTCCCTGACAAGGTAAAAATTAAAAAATGGAGCATTCCGTAAAGGTCTGCTCCATTAATTTTTTCGTAAGTGTTCGTACACTTACTGTGATTGCTTCTTTCAAAGCTCCTTTCAAAGTTTATATATTTTTTTCGAAAAATACCGTAATTATAATTTGGTTATTTTTTATTGTTAGAATTGATTACATAAGAAATGGAGGAATAATATATAGAAATTATGCTTGAAACAAGAAATTTAACAAAGTAAATCAAATAACAAATGATACTTGAAAATGTATCAATTAAAGTAGAAAAAAGAAAGACAAAAATAAAATCACCACAAGGCAATCTTATTCCAGTTTATGATATAGATCGAACAATTTGCGATATAATAATCGACAGAGAAAAAATAGATAAGCAGATTTTCACAGAAGCCATAAAAAGATACTTTAAATCACCAAATAAAAATCTAAGACGACTCATAAAATACAGTAGACTATTTAAAATAGAAGATGAAATTAGGAAATATATGGAGGCATTATCGTGATTAATATCGAGAGTATAAAGGGCAAGATAAAAAACCTAGCAGAGAAGAAAATTTTAAAGTCGCAAGAAGTTCTGAAAATATATTTTTTCGAAAGATTTTTAGAAAGACTATCTAAATCAAAGTACAAAAATAATTGGTACTGTCAAATTTTTTGAATCTGTAAATAATTTTGTGTATAAACCTAAATCCTGATATAAGGATAAGGGTTAATACATTTTTTATGTATCAATATTTGTCAATTCCTATAGGAATGGAGCTTGTCTTAATTTTACTTGGGCTTAATAAACTGTCGAATTTTCATGAAATTTGCAGCCGATTTCATACTAAGTTTTTATCATAATTAAAACTTCCTTCAAAAAATATTGATAATTGGAATAAGATTTAGTCCCAGCGACGGATCCTATAGGTCCACTTACTTGAGGCATCTACCATTGCTAGATACAAGCTTTTTGTAGTGCGTAGTCATTTGAAAATATTGTCATGTTTTTAGTAACTTTTCTTAATTGCCTATTGAAGTTTTCCATGGCGTTTGTTGTATCTTAGTTTTCTTATTCCTTATGGATATTTAAAATATGTGGATAATTCTGCCAAGTTATTTTTCTAAAAGTTTACACATATTGGGTATTTTTACCCCATTTTTCTTCAAAGATGTCTAAATTTGTTAAGGCTAAGTCTTCTATTGGTACTTTGTACACTGCTTTTAGGTCTTTCATTAATTTTTTTAACATGTTTGCTATTTTGCTTCTTTTTGTTTCTGTTTTTTTCTTGGCATAAAAATTCCTCCTGATTAGTTTTTACTTACCCTAATCAGGAGGTTTCTATACACAAAATTTTATACAGTCTCCGCCATGGTCATTTTTTTCTTTATTTATATTCTCTTTTGTTCATTGAACAACAATCTAATCTTTCATTTCCAAAAGATTTTTTATTTTCTTTTGCTAGATTTTCCAAGAATTTTTTCCACCTATTTTTTATTGATTCAAAGATTTTCATATTTTACCTCCTCGGGTAATTATTTGTAAATTTTCTACAATAATATATATACCAGAAAAA
The DNA here is from genome assembly GCF_046365475.1 of Anaerococcus kampingae. Classification (NCBI taxonomy): domain Bacteria; kingdom Bacillati; phylum Bacillota; class Tissierellia; order Tissierellales; family Peptoniphilaceae; genus Anaerococcus; species Anaerococcus kampingae. Next base: position 64,063 of record NZ_JBGMEF010000015.1, on the reverse strand, counting down.
AATTATTTTTTCAATTTTTTATATCCCTTTTTTCTATCCCATAATTAAAGACATGTGGAGACTGTAGTATTAATGTCAAGAAATTTAGTTAATAGGTTATAATTCTGTTGAAACAGGAGGCTTTTAGGATTTTTATAAGAAATCTTAAAGGCCTAATTTTTTGCTTTAAATTTTATTTGGAGGGAAGAGTACATTTATAAATTATTGTAGAGTCTCCATACATTGTGGATATTTTAGGTATATTGTACATAGAGAACTCAAATTTGTATATATAAATGATTTGAGATTATGAAAAAGAAGCAATAGAAATCAATCTAAGGAATAAAGAAAAAATATATTGACAATCTTCTATGTGTTGTGTATAATTTTATATGAAGAGAGGAAGGAGGCTTACATGAAGGATAAATATATAGAGATATCAAAAAAATTAAAAGTTTTGAGTGATCCAAAACGATTAGAAATTATAGATATGTTATCTTGCAATGAGCTCTGTGCCTGTGAGATATTAGAGAAATTTGATATAACGCAACCAACCTTATCTAATGATATGAAAAGATTAGAGGATGCTAATCTAGTTATCAGTCGAAGAGAGGGAAAAAACATATATTACATTGCAAATAAGAAGATTTTAAATGAGATGCAATCAAACTTAAAGGAAATATTTGATAACGGAGAGGGATGTATTTGTCACAATTTGGATAAGTAATTTTTTTGTACCATACATAGAAATATTTGAATATATCTATACTAAAGGAGGATGATGAACTATGGAAAAAAATAAGTATAAAGGAATTAATATATTTCAAAAATACCTAACTTTATGGGTATTGTTTTGTATGATTGTTGGGGTGCTTATAGGAAAATATATACCTATAATCCCATCTGCTTTAGGTAAAATTCAAATTGCTGGTATATCTGTGCCGATAGCAATATTAATTTGGATTATGATTTATCCAATGATGATGAAAGTAGATTTTCAAAGTATTAAAAGAGTTAGAGAAAATCCAAAAGGTTTATTTGTAACATGGGCTGTTAATTGGCTAATAAAACCATTTACTATGTTTGGAATAGCTTATTTGTTTTTCTTTATTATATTTAAAAGTATCATTCCTAATGATTTGGCAGGTGACTATTTAGCGGGAGCTGTCTTGCTCGGAGCTGCACCATGCACTGCTATGGTTTTTGTGTGGTCGACTCTTACAAAGGGTGACCCTGCTTACACTGTGGTTCAAGTAGCCACAAATGATTTAATAATTTTAATTGCTTTTGTACCTATAGTGAAGTTTTTATTAGGTGTATCTAATGTTGTAGTACCATATAGCACATTATTTACTAGTGTGTTTTTATTTGTTGCTATTCCATTACTAGGAGGTGTTATCACAAGGAAAACAGTAATTGATAAAAGAGGAAAGGATTATTTTGAAAAACAATTTTTAAGTAAATTTGATGGAATGACAACAGTTGGACTACTATTGACTCTAATAATTATATTTTCTTCACAAGCAAATGTAATTTTAGAAAACCCATTTCATATTTTATTGATAGCTATTCCACTTACCATTCAAACTTTCCTAATTTTTACTATTGCCTATGGTGTAAGCAAAAAAGTAGGCTTACCTTTTGAAATAGCTGCACCAGCAGGCATGATTGGAGCTTCAAATTTCTTTGAATTATCTGTAGCTGTTGCAATAGCAATATTTGGGATGGATTCACCAGTTGCATTAGCTTGCACTGTAGGTGTTCTTACTGAAGTCCCAGTTATGTTATTCTTAGTAAATATTGCTAATAATACAAAACACTGGTTTTTAGAAAATCAAGAATCTAAAGTTTATGGAGCTTAGGTATGTGGAGTTTTATTCAAGATCAAATTCTAGGTATGAAATGGCTCAATGAATTGATAGGAAAAATATTGACAAATCTTGGCCTTGATATAAGCACAAAACTTGGAGGAAGCTTACAATTTTTCATATATGATGCTATAAAAATTACAATATTACTTTGCGTGTTGATTTTTATAATTTCTTATATACAAAGCTATTTCCCACCTGAAAGAAGCAAAAAAATTCTGGGACGTTTTGATGGATTGGGGGCAAATATCATATCTGCTTTACTAGGCACAGTAACACCTTTTTGTTCATGCTCTTCAATCCCTATTTTCATGGGCTTTACAAGTGCTGGTTTGCCTATTGGAGTGAGTTTTTCATTTTTAATATCTTCTCCAATGGTTGATTTGGGTAGCCTTATTTTACTAATGAGCATCTTTGGAGGTAAAATAGCCCTAGCATATGTAGTCTTTGGGCTAATTATTGCTGTAATTGGTGGTAGTCTCATTGAAAACATGCATATGGAAAGTTATGTAGAAGATTTTATAAAAAATGCTAGTCAAGTTGATATTAGCTCTCCAAGCTTAACAGTAAAAGATAGGGTTGATTTTTGTAAAACTCAAGTTAGTGACACTTTCAAGAAAGTTTTCCCTTATATTTTAGCAGGTGTGGGTATAGGGTCATTGATACACAATTGGATTCCTCAAATTTGGGTGGAAAATATCTTGGGCAGTAATAATCCATTTGGAGTAGTTTTAGCAACTATTGTTGGAATACCAATGTATGCTGATATTTTTGGAACTATTCCAATAGCAGAAGCTCTATTGGCAAAAGGCGCCCAACTTGGAACCGTTATATCTTTTATGATGGCAGTTACTACACTAAGCCTACCATCATTAATTATGTTAAAAAAAGCAGTTAAACCAAAGCTTTTATTTCTATTTATAGGAATTTGTATTTTTGGTATAATTGTTGTAGGTTACTTATTTAACATTATTAGCCCTTTTTTAATATGACGGGGCAGTAAAATGAAATTATTAACAAGAAAGCAAAAAATACATCTCTTGGTAAAAATATATATGGATTAAGGAGGAAAAATGAGATTATTTGGTAAAAAAGACAAAAAAGAGAAAGACTGTACTTGTGGAGGCAATTGTAAGTCTTCTAATAATAAGGATGTTAAAGAATCAAGTTGTTGTGATGTAGATTACTCGTCAGAGAATATAGAAAAAGCAGAAGAAAAGAAAAAAGAAAAGGGGATAAAGATATTAGGTTCTGGTTGTGCGAAGTGTATTGCTTTAGAAAGATCAACTAGGGAAGCACTAGCTGAACTTAAGGTTGAAGAAGATATAGACCATATTACAGACTTTTCTCAAATCGCAAGTTATGGAGTTATGTCTACTCCAGCCTTAGTTATAAAGGGAAAAGTTGTATCCTATGGCAAAGTTTTAAACAAGGATGAAATAAAAGCTTTATTAGAAGACAATGGTGTAAATTAAAATGAGAAAGCCAAAAGTTGCATTTATATGTGTCCATAATAGCTGTAGGAGCCAAATTGCAGAAGCCTTAGGGAAAAAATTTGCTTCAGATGTGTTTAACTCGTATTCAGCTGGAACACAAATCAAAGACCAAATAAATCATGATGCTGTTAGGCTAATAAAAGATATATACAATATTGACATGGAGAAAACTCAATATTCAAAGCTCATTGATGATTTGCCAGATATTGATATATCGATTACTATGGGCTGTGATGTAATTTGCCCTATTGTAGAAAATCAATATACAGAGGATTGGAATTTAGAAGATCCAACAGGTCAAGACGATGACTTTTTTAGGAAAATTATATCTAAAATAGAAAAAAATGTTAAGGGTTTAAGCCTTAGAATTAAGAAAATGAAATTAGTTGGAATTAAAAATAGAAGTTGATTTTGAATAAACCAATAATTGTTCTTTAATAGCTATAATTCCTATTTGGTAGAGATTTATCATTATAATGCCAGTTGGAAGATATAGCTTTTTTACATATTTTCAATTTTAAAACCTTCCAATTAAGATCTCATTTTTAATATTCCTAATTGGATAGGAACTGCTATTATTAATTTTCACAAGGTATAATATTAGTATAAGATTAATATAAAGATTTATTAGGATAGTTTATATTAAAAGGAGGATTGCAAGTGATTGACAAAAGCAATAAAAATTTTTGGGATAAATTTGCTAAGCTCTATGCACCTTTTATGAAAAAAGATGAAGCAGTATATGATAAAGTTTGTGAATATATTTGTCCTTATTTGGATAAAAACATGGAAGTGCTTGAGCTAGCTTGTGGATCTGGTCAATTATCTTTTAGTCTTTCAAAGCATACGAAAAGCTGGTTTGCTACGGACTTTTCAGAACAGATGATTATAGAAGCTAAAAAGCGTGGGCAATACGATAATCTTACATTTGAAACAGCCGATGCAACAGCATTATCCTATGCAAATGAAAAATTTGATTGTGTGTTAATCTCTAATGCTCTTCATATCATGCCAAATCCAGATTATGCAATGAAAGAAATATATAGGGTGTTAAAAGCTAGTGGAATTTTGCTCGCTCCAACTTTTCTATGGAAAGAGGGGAAACAAAGAAAAATCAAAAAGATTTTGATGTCTATTTTTGGGTTTAGGATGTATCAAGAATGGAATAAAGAACAATTTAAAAACTTTATTGAGAAATATGGATTTTCAGTACTTGAAATGAGACTAGTATATGGAGGTCTTGCACCGATTGGTGTTATGATTGCCGAGAAGGTATCTTAATATATTTTCTATTAGGAGTGGAAAATGACAAATAAATTATATTTACTATTGTTAGGAATAAATATTTTAATTATTATCGTAAATTTCAATCTTTTAAAAAATCCAAAACCTTACCCACCAAAAGAAATTGCAGAGGATTTTAAGAGTGGAAGAGAAAGATTAAATTCATATAAGTATGTGGGCTTATCCCATTACATTCTTCCAAGACTTGCTAAAAGTGAATCAAATTGGATAAATGGAAATGAATATTGGTATAGGTCTTGCATCAAGTTAGGTTTAGTAGGCCTTGTTATTAGCTTGATTACAATGGTATTAGGTGAGGTTTTTAACCTATATGACTGGCTTATAGGTTTGTTTATTATACAAATACCTTCAATTCTAGGCATGATATACATTTGCTATAGGATGGAGAAATATATTTTGAAGGACTAAAGTTAGGATCTAAAATCATAATTGTATGTTTAATGTTTTGATATTTTATATTCTAACTAATTGTACTTTTTGAAATCTTAAGATATAAGCTGTCGATTATAAAAATAAATGGAAAATAAATGAGTAAGTTATTTGATGAATTTAAAATCATATGTTTACAATTAAATAAAATTGGCATAAGGCCAACCCTAATGGGGTCCTTAGGTTTAGAATTTATTACAAAGAACGAATGGAATCCATCAGACATTGATATCCATGTGCCCGGAGACCCAAGAGGTTGGCAGGCTCCTGATGAGGATAGGATTTATGACTGGGATAAGATATTAAAAATAATGGGAGTCCTAGGATACGATCTTATTGACATCCATGAACATGAATTTCAAAAAAGTGAAATCAGTGTAGAATATGGAAGCATTAGTTCCCTTCATGATTTTGCTGGAATCTATGAAGAGGATATAGACCTTGTTAATCTTAATGGAATAGAATTTAGGATACCGAGCAAGGAACAATTTCTAAAAATATATGAAGAATCTTCAAAAGATTCCTATAGAAATGATAATAATAACAATAAAGATTTTGCCAAGATTGATTTTTTGCGAAGGTATATTTAAAAAAATTATTTATTTAATACAAAAACCAGAGCTAGGGCTTTTCTAACTCCGGTAAAAAATTAAATTTATCTTCTAAAAATTATAAAATTTATTAATTTATTTTCAAATTTTTATTTCTTTTTAACAAGAGGGATCCTATAGTTGAGATTATCAATACTAGCACTATTGCCCCCCCAGTCCTTTGATACCAGTTTTTACGTTAGTATTTGCAATTGTCTTATATGAAGTTTGGCTTGTTTTAGTTTGTACTAAGCTTTGCTGGTCAACTGTCTTAGTGCTAGATTCAGTTACTACTTTTTCTTGACTTTGAATAGGTTCTACTTTTTGACTTTGCTTAGACTGATTTGACTTGATTTTTTTGATTTGTTATAATTTCAGAATTTGGCTTTTTACTTGCTTTTTTTTCACTAGGTTGGGCATCTTCGAACTGTCCACCATATTCACCAACTTCTCCGCTGTTATTCTTATCAATCATAAATGAATATATCCATTCACTCTTATGAATTGGCAATTTAAACATGCCTGAATTTTGACTTCCTCTATGGTTAAAGGATATTTTCCGTCTATATTCACATTATCAAGCTTTTCTTTTTTATCATCACTTAGTTTTAAATAGGCTTCTTTAGTTTTACTATTATTATAGAATGCTGAATTTTTATATTTTTCATAGATTGATTCTTCAGCCTTTGTTTCTTTATTATTTATTGTATCCATACCATTCTTTCCTTTCGGGCTGACATGGACTACCCGACGGCGTACAAGCTCTGCCTGCACATGCATGAATAGCTCCTTTGTAATGATTGCTTCGTGGTCGACTTCATCGTAGTATTGAGCATTGTTCTTGATGCGCTTCTTTGTCAGGAAATCCGTGGTATAGGTCTTTTGAAGCAGCGCGTCATCCATGTACTTTTCGGATACAAAAAATTTAAGAGATTATAATTTTATATACCCCTAATACAAAAGTTAATAGAATTTAGGAATAATTGAGTATATATTTCCACATGCGAGCCTTTTTAAGAATTAAAATTTTATCCATACTGACCACTCAAGTCATGTAAAATCAGTTGCTCATTCAATAAAAAACAATAACTAGTAAAATTATCCGACATATGTTATAAAGTGTTTTAAGTCGGGTTTTTTATTGTCATTTTATCTAAGAATTCATATAATAAATAGAGCGAAGATAAATCAAAATTTTTAACAATATAAAATGAAAATAAAAACTAGGGGAGAGAATATGACTATAAGTAAAGAAGATATGAAAATATTATTAAAATCTCAACAAGGAGAATTAGATGTAGTTTTGATGTACCAAGCCCTTGCTGATGTAGTTAAGGATAAAAATGATGCGGCTACTTTTAGAAAGCTTGCAGCAGAGGAGGGTCACCATGCTGCGGTATTTCATAAACTTACAAGGAAAAATTTAAAACCAAAGAAAGCCTTGGCTTTCTTTATGCCTATCCTTTATAAGCTAGTCGGTAAAAAAAGATTGTATCCAAAAATTGCAAGGGGAGAGTATAAAGCTTCTGAAAATTATGCTCCAGTAGCAAAAAAGTTTCCAGAAATCGAAAGTGTTAGGGAGGATGAAAAAAGGCACGGCGATATGGTCGCAAGCTTGTTATAAAAAACTAATGCTTTAAATATTTTGCTTAGGTTAATATTTGAGTATTATATGAAATACCCACGATCAGTAATGCAAAGATTAAATTAAAATATATAAAGATATAAAAATAAGTTTTACAATTAGGAATCATTATGAAAAAAACATTAATAAGCACAACTATGAAGACAGCTATAGCAGCTACCCTATCCTTACTTGTAGCCCAAGCCTTAGGACTTAGATTCTCATCTTCAGCAGGGATTATTACCATCCTTGATATATTTGAGACTAGAAAGGCCACTATTAAGGGTGGACTTAAAAGAAGCTTATCTGCCACAATAGCCCTTGTTTTAGGGATTTTGGTATTTGAAATTTTTGACTACAAAACTTGGGCATTTGGCCTATATTTACTCTTATTTGTCCCTATATCTTTCCTATTAAAAATTGAACTAGGTCTGGGTCCTTCAAGCGTGGTAGTTACACATTTATTAAGCTATGGAGAAATTAATTCATCAATTATCTTTAATGAACTCGGTCTTATCTTTATAGGAACAGGATTTGCCATGCTTACTAACTTATATGCACCGGAAAGTCAGGATGAGTTGAAAAAATGGATAGAGAATATTGATGGAGATATCAAGGATATCTTGATATTTTTTGGTGATACTCTTGTAAATAATTTAGATGTTAAAATATATGAAGGAAAGATCAAAAAGCTTGAAGATGACATAAACAAGGCCCTTGATCTTGCTATTATTGAAAATGATAATCGTATAGAAAATAGCAAGAATCTAATGATAGGTCTTAGCCATAGGGAAAGGGAGATGGATCTTTTGATGGAGATGTATGATGATTTAAAATCAATACCTAAAGAATTTGCCGATGGGAAATTGATATCTGATCTAATGATTGATACTGCAAACAATCTTAGTGATAATGGAGATATAATTAAGGTCAAAAAAAGGATAGAATTTTTACAAGAACATTTTCATATGATGGAACTTCCAGAAACTCACGAAGATTTTATAATACAATCATCAATTTTTCAAGTTTTTAGAAGTCTAAACCAATTTATAGATATAAGCAAGATTATAAGTAATATTCCTAGAAATTAAAGGATTAAGTTTTAGCATATTAAAGGCGAGGAGTTTATACCTTCATCGCTCATAAGTTTTTAAATAAAGAATTTAAAGGTAAATGCTGCGATAACACCTATTCTCATGCTTATCATGGGCCTAGTTGTTGTAATTTGTTTTTCCATAAAGGAATACTTGCCTGCTAATATACTTACTCTTGGAGTTTGTTCTTACCCTCTAATAAGCTTTTTCGTAAATAGGCATTATGAGAAAAAATACTAATAAATCTTTGAAGATAATTATAGGGTACGATACTTTAATTAAAGTGTTTGTTTTTTCTTATAGCTAGATTGCTCTATACAAAAATTTATCAAAACCAGAAGTTGTAAATAATTGCCTTGAATTTTATAAATATTTCATATAGTAAAACGGAAGACAAAAAATATAGTATGACAAAAGAGAATATGTGTTAAGATTAATGTTAATTTATAAAGTTGAAAGCTTTAGACTTCTAATATGAAATTATGAAGAAAACTATAATAAATAAGTGAGGAAAATATGGAAATTAGAGAATACACAGATTTTAAGATTGATGAGCTAAGAGATCTTTATGATGCGGTTGGTTGGACTTCTTACACTGATGATATGGATGTCTTGATTAAGGGATATGAAAATTCCTTAAAAATATTAGCAGCCTTTGAAGATGAAAAACTTCTTGGCGTGATTCGTGCGGTTGGGGATGGGTATACAATTATCTTTATCCAAGATATATTAGTCTTGCCAGACTACCAAAGAAATGGAATAGGCAAAGCCCTCCTTGACTCTATGATGGATTTATATCCAAATGTCAGACAAATTGAATTAACAACAGATATAGCTCCAGAAACAATAGGATTTTATTCTTCTTTAGGCTTTGAAGAATTTTCTGAATTAGGCTGTTGCGGATTTATGAGATTATTGTAATAAGAATTAGAAGAATATAGAGTTTTCTAATGCCAAAGATTTTAATTATAGAGGATAATGAAGATATCGCCTTGCAGATGGAAAAATATCTGACTAAAAATGGCTATGAGGTAGAAATAGCTGGGTCTTTTTATGAGGCTAGTTTCAAGTTAAATATCGACTTTGATGTGGCTCTTCTCGATATTAATTTGCCTGATAAGGATGGCCAACATTTGATAGAAAAATTGAAGGAAAAAGATATTAGGGTTCTTGTTACAACTGTTAAAAATGATGAGGATTTTATAATTGCCGCCCTTGATCAAGGGGCGGATGACTATCTTACAAAGCCTTTTTCCCTTGCTATTTTAAGAGCTAGGATTGATGCGGTTTTAAGGACTATTCCCCTTGGCCAAGATAAAGCTATTGCCTATAAGGATTTGAAAATAGATTTAAATGATTCAAAGCTTTATTATAAGGGGGAAAATATAGAGGTCACTCCACTTGAGTATGAAATCCTAGTTTTATTTATCAAAAATCCCCACAGGGTCTACACTAGGAGTCAGCTTTTAGAAACCTTTTGGGAAGACAGGGATAAGTTTGTAAATGATAATACTCTCACATCGACCATTAAAAGAATCAGGGAGAAATTAGACAAGGAAGTCATTACAACTGTCAGAGGAATAGGTTATAGGATGGACTAAATGATTTATGTATTTTGGATAATAAGCCTCTGCCTACTTTATTATTTTTTGGAAAAAAGGAAGAAAAATAGGATAAGAGACCTTATTAATTTGATAGAAAATATGAGAAATCAAAATTACTCTATACCCATGAAGCAGGATGATTTTTCTCTTCTTGAGGATAAGATATATAAACTTTTTATAGAGATAGTTGAGGCTAAGGAAACGTCCACTAGAAATAGCCAAAAGCAAGTAGAATATCTAGAAGACATAGCCCATCAGATAAAAACTCCTATCACATCCATGGTTTTTTCTATAGAAAATCTAGAAATGGATTATCCTACAAATGAAGATATTGAGATTTTAAAAAGGCAGACTCTAAGATTAAATTCTCTATCGGATATCCTGCTCAAATTATCAAGCCTAGATGCTAATAAGGATCTAATGAAAATGGAAGAGATACGTTTGGATGAATTAGTGGCCTACGCTCTTGATACCTTATCTTTAAAAGAGTCTACTAAATTAGAAATTAATAATGATTTAAAAGAAAATATAATCTATGGAGATTTTTATTGGTTGGCTGAAGCCATTATCAATATTTTTAAAAATGCTGATAATAGGCCAAATTGCCAAAAAATCAGCCTTTCATCTTACAAAAACCCTCTCTACACAAATCTGATTATTGAAGATGATGGGGGAGGAATCGATGAAGATAATATAAAAAAGATATTCAAACGATTTTATAAGACTCCTGATTCTAGAGGTTTTGGAATTGGTCTTGCCATGGCTAAGACTATTGTAGAGAAAAATAATGGGGAAATATCTGTGACCAATTCTGACAAAGGAGCAAGCTTTGAAATAAAATTCTACAATGTCACCTAAAAATCACTTTACTTTTATATACTTAGCTTAAGAAAGGCAGGAAAGTATGGAAATATTAAAAGTAGAAAATTTAAGAAAAGAATATGGTGATGGAAATTCAAAGGTAATAGCCCTAGATGGGGTAGACCTTAGTATAGAAAGAGGTGAATTTGTAGCGATAGTTGGTCCAAGTGGGTCAGGAAAATCTACTCTTTTACATATTATAGGAGGAGTAGATAGCCCAACTTCTGGCAAAGTCTACATAGATGGCAATGACATCTCTAAGTATACATCAAAGGAACTTGCCCTATTTCGCAGGAGGAAGGTAGGGCTCATTTATCAATTTTATAATCTGATCCAAAATTTGACAGTCAGGCACAATATTGAGTTGCCTTTAAAGCTAGATAAAAGAAAAATCAATGAAGAAGACCTTTTAGATACGGTCAGAAAACTTGGCATAGAAAATAAACTAGACTCTTTCCCAAGTGAATTATCAGGAGGTCAGCAGCAAAGAGTTGCCATAGCAAGATCTTTGATCTATAGACCATCAATCATCCTAGCAGATGAACCAACAGGCAATCTCGATAGGAAAAATTCTAAGGAAATAATTGAAATCTTCAAATATTTTAATAAAACTCTAAAACAAACTATTATTCTTATAACCCATGACGAAAAAATAGCCCTAGAAGCCGGTCGAATCGTGACCATAGTGGATGGGAAAATAATAGGAGATGAGAAAAATGAATAAGAAAAATTTCCCTATTTTCATCTCAGTTTTTATAGTCTCCTTGTTTTTTACGGTGGTATTTTATTTTGCCAAGGTAAATTTAGATGCAAACTACATGCAAATAAGGGCGTCAAATTTTGCTGATGCTCATATAGATGAACATCTAACCGAAGAAGATCTTAAAAAAATTAGAGAAATAGATGGCGTAAAAGAAGCAGGTCGATTTAATATTGATTTCACAAGTGCAAAGTTTGACGATGATTTAATAGTTATGTATAGACAGGATAATCATATTAACAAAATGAGAGAATTTTCATTTACTGAGGAAGGGCATTTTCCTGAAAATCCTAATGAGATAATGCTATCAAAATCTCTTGTAAAAAAATACAAACTAAAAATAGGAGATGAAATCCCAATAAGTTTTGGTAAAAGATTCCTTGATAAAAAAGAAATAGATCCTACAAATTCGAGACTAGAAAAAGAAAGTTTTGATAAAACAGAAGGGAAATCTTATAAATTGGTAGGAATTTATGAAGATGTCTACAATAAATATGCTGGTTTGTCTTATGGATTAATTTATGATACAACAGAAGATCCCCAACCCGTAGTTTTAAGATTTGATGATTTTGTAGATGTGCATATGAATAAAAAAATATTTGAAGATGAAATTTCAAAACGACTTGGAAGAAAGATAGAGATGAAATTTTTTGAACCTATAGAGAAATATTATGGGATCAATGATACTTGTCTAGAAAAAATGATGGCTAAGGCAGTGATGATATTTACTCTTGTTTTAATGATTGGTATTTTTATCTTTTTTATAAGAAATATTTTCTGGGTCTGGGGACTTAGGAAAATTAAAGAACTATCAGTATATAAATCAATAGGATCAACAAATTTTCAAATATATAAGTTGTTATTTAAAGAAGCTAGTCTAATTTCAATCATCCCTGTGTTATTGGGCCACTTGTCCGGATTTTCCTTGATTTATGGTTTATATAGTTACTCGCAAAAAAACCTGGAAATATCAAAATTTGAATATGTTACTTTCAATCCTCTACTAACAGGTATCATATTATTAGTTTCATTTTTGGTAATTAGCTTATCGATAATAAAACCCGCTAGGAAGATTTCAAAAATAAATATAATAGACGGAATAAGAGGAAATGTTGACTTATCTAGGTCAAAGAAAAAGAAGGATAAAGATTTATGGAAAGAATTAAGAAATAACAATCTTTCTTCTATCAAAAGCCAAAGATATATATCAGCCATTGGAATATTGATAATATCAATGTTTATACTCACAATTTCTATAGGTAAGTATTTCAGAGATTATTATGATTATGACCGTTCTTTTAATATTTCCACTGTTTATTATAGCTCTGAGAAAAAAGTACCGGAAGTTTTGAAGACTATAGAAAAAGATATAGGAAACAAAAAATCTATAATATATAAAGATCAATCTGTTGCTATTAAAAATAATTTAGAATTTGCTGATGAAGCAAAAATATACAAAATAGATGAGAAGATTAGGGAAAATCTTAAAGAAAAATCAAAGGAATATTTACAAGGCTCGCTTATTGGACTTGATATAAAAGATTTAGAAAAACTTGGTGGAAAAAAGGGGGAATTTATCTTATATAATAAGGTGCAAGCTGACCCATTAGAACAAATAGACACTGCACAGATGGTTAAATATTTTAAAAATCCAGATAATATAGATATTTCTATGGTTGATTTTGAAAAGAAAATCAAGATTTCAAAACAAATTTATGATACAGGTGAAATCGAAATTAAGCCATTTCCCTTTGTTGTAAATATCTTTACTGATTATGAAACTTATTTTAAATTAATTGAAGAAGCTAAAGACGTTAATTACCCAAATTATCCATATACATTAAAGATGAAAATAGATGACAAAGACTTAACAAGCGCAAAAGAATTTATAGAAAATAAACTTAGAGAATCGCTTAAAATCAATGAAAGATATGATGTTTTTGTTGGTAAAGAAATAGCAGAGCAAGAAGCATCTTCTCTAAAGTATTTTCTATATATATCCTTAGCAGTAGGACTAATTATATTTATCTTAAATGTAACAAATGGTTATTCATCAATAAACATATCATTGATATCTAGGAAAAAAGAAATAGGAAGCTTATATTCATCAGGTATGGATATTGATGAATTAAGAGAAAAGTATGAGAAAGAATTTGTTGTAGAACAAGTCAAATCTTTTCTTTTAGTTACATGTATAACTATCATTGTAATGATAATAGTAGGTGCTTTGTCACCACAATTTAACTTATCAATACTTGTAAAATATTATGACTATAAAATGTATTTAGGATTTGCCTTGATAGTTTATGCCATAAATATATTAATCTACCACCTATCCCTAAAAAGAATCCTAGATAAACCAACTATAGATTTGATAAGGGTAGATTGATCTGAAATTAAGAGGGGCTCGGTTTTGAGCCCTTTTTATATTTCTTCTATATAATTCTCATTATAAATTATTTTTTTTCTTAGCTAAATTTCTCCTTCATATTTTCTTTAAAATCATTGAAAAGTGGGCATATAGGCCTTTTATGGGTATTAATTATAAGGAGGGATATTATGAAAAGAATGTCTAAGGTTTTTCTAATGTTAGGTTTGGCTGTATTTATTTTTTCTGGATGTCAGAAGGGAAATGAAAAAGTCAAACCAGGTACAAAAGCTAAAAATGATACATATATCTCAAATAAGAAGGATAATACGGAAACTCAAGATAAAATTTCTGAGTCAAAGCTTTCAAAAAAATTAAAACAAGTTGAGGGGGCAAAGTTAGGCTCAGTTTCTTCTTATGCTGAGGACAGGCAAGTATGGAATGATTTTATCGATAAAGACCATATAGAATATGCCAAATTGTATGACTACGGCATCCACCTACCAAGGATTCTTTTAGAATCTGATGATGCAAAGAAAGCCAACGAGGAAATCGATGAGATAGCCGCTAGAATTAAGGAAAAATATGAGGAACATAAGAAGGATATAGAAGGCAAGGAGATAGGGGCTTATGCCACATTTTCTGTTTATCAAGATGAGAAGGTCCTAAGCATAATGATTGAAAATTACGATAAGTGGAGTGGGGAATCTATACGCTATAAGGTCTTTAACTTTTCCCTTCCTGATGGCAATTTCATTAGCGATGATGAGTTGATGGCAGATTTGGGAGTGAGTAAGGATCAGATTTTGCCTATGGTTGAAAATTCCTTACGAGATGACCAGGCTATTTTTACCAGAATATATTATAGGGATACAAACGATTATTCCTACATTTATAACCCAAGTAATTACACAGGTTTGGTTTTAAATGACTTATGGGACAATTACGAAAATAAGAACGGTCAAATCTATATAGATGAAGTTGGAAAACCTACTTTTCTTTTTGATCAATATAAAAGCTTACAAATGGGATACTGCTCACCAATTTTAAAGCTAACTACAAATGCTTTTGACCAAAATCCTATTTCTGACGAGTATATAAAGATGGCTAGAAAGTTTGGAATAGACCCAAATGATGATAAGTATAAGGCCTTTATGATTTATCTCGGAGGAGCTGTGGATGAGGATAGCTTAAAAGATACCTTAGAAAAGCTTGATGTTTGGACAAGTAACTTATTTAATTATAAAGATCCAAGTATGCTTGTAACCATCAAAGATAGCCAAGTAGGCGATCTGCCTTACCTAATAGGTGAAGAGTGCTATTTGTTAATCCCTAAATATAAAAATGCATCAGTTGCTCTTAAGGAGCTAGAAATATCAGAAGATGGAAAACAAAAAGAAGTGGATAATATTTACCTAGACACAAATGCTTGTTGCGGCCCAACTTTTATTTGCCAAAATATGAGTGACCTAGGTCCAAATGGAAAAATTACCATAAGATATAGGGATGATGTCTATGAGTTTTCGCCTTCACTTAGTATGAAGGATGGGACACTGACCCTTCCAGATGAAGTTTTAAATGGAGAAGAAGTATTTGATTGGTCTAAACAAATACAAAATGAGGCATATTCACCTACAATGTATGATATAATGCGATCTTTGATAAGGGTAGGTTAATAAATAAAATTTCAAACAAAAGTATAAATTTATGAAAAGTTAATAATTTTTAAAAAAATAAGCGGAGGCGTTTTAAATAAAATAAAGCCCTCCGCCTTTTTTGTTTCTACTAAAATTAAATCTTTAAGGTAAGATAATTTTAAGATAATAGAAATTCATTAAGCCAACAATGCAGGCAGTATAAGGGATTTTTAGGAGAAAGTTATGAATTGGATTAATTCTTTTGAACTTATTTGTTATTTTATAGTTTTAATTTTACTTTTAGATATTATTAAAAATAAATCTTATAGGGAACTTGGACTCTTGATATCAGGGGCCCTAGCTGGATTTACCTTAGAGCTTTTAGCAGTGAGGCTTACAGATATCTACCATTACAGCAATGATTTTTACATAAGTATTGGCTGCACTCCTTACCAATTCCCATTTTTTGGAGGGCTTATGTGGGGAGGTATAAGTGTCGTTGCTCTAAGGATAGCCAGGAAGCTTTCCTTTAGTAATATTATGACTGCCTTATTAATTGGATGGCTGATTGTGAGTATGGATTTACTTTTGGATGTAGTGGCTATTAGGCTAGATGGTGGTTTTTGGGTATGGGATGGTCGTCCTATAAATCTAGATGTCAACCACCATATGTTTATGTCTGTAATTTGGGTAAATTTTTTGGGCTATATGTTCGAAGTGCCTTCGATTATTTACATGACTTTAAAAAGTTGGGAGAAAGATCATGATGAGGAGAACATTAGGGTTTTGATGTCAATCCTTATTGGCCTTGGAGGAGTAGTTTTTGTAGGAGTTTGTAGCTATATTTCATTACTTTTAAATAAGATAACTGATGAATGGTTTGTTTATTTAGCTTTTCTAGCTATATGGATATTTGTTTTAATGAAATTATTAGCTTATCTAATGAATAAAAGAAAAGATATAACTATAAGCCATAAAAAAGACTGGACTGTAATCATATTTTGGTTTTGTATCTACACCTATTGTATTGGCGGATTATTTAAACTTGGAATAATGAAGGACCTTCCTCTTTATGGAATATTTTCCTTTATTTTATTTATTTTGACAATTGTTTTAGCAATCGTAGAAATAAAAGAAAATCCAAAGCTTTAACATAATATAGTTTTAAATGGAGGATCTAATGGGAGAAATTATAGGGTTTCCAGCCTATAAAGAAGCAAAGGAAAAAATCACGGAGCTTAAAAAAACTTTAGCAGATTTGGTTTATGAGAAAGACAATCTAAAATTTGTTATCTGTGAAAATATCAAAACTCAATATATGCTTAATTTTGGAAGTCTTGAATATAAGTTTTATGAGGCCTACTGTAAGTATCTCCGCCTAAGAAGAAAAAAAGAAATGATTCAAGCAAAAAAGAACCGCCAAGAAAGCATAGATATTGAAACTATTGAAAATGATCTAGACGATGAATTTACTGAATATAAAAAGGTCTTAGATGGAAAAATATCCGACATGAAAGAAGCTTTAAAACGTTCAGAAATGGACTTTTTAACAGGTGAAGAAGAAATATTAATTAAAAGTTTATACAAGAAGATTGTAAAAAAGATTCATCCAGATATAAATCCCGCTATTACAGAAGAGGAAAAAGAATTCTTCTATAAGGCAACTGATGCTTATAAAAACGGAGAGTTGATGACTCTTCAAATAATTTATGATATTGTTATTTCTAACGAAGACCCAGATAAAGAAGCCTTGTCTGATAAAGCTTTGAAAGATGAAATAAAAAGACTAGAGGGACTTATAGGAAAAATTCAAAAAGATATAGATTTAATCAAGTCCCAGCCGCCTTATACCTGGAAAGAATTTGTAGAAGATAAAAATAAAAGAGCAGATAAGCTAAAAGAATTGAAAAATAATCTAAAAGCTTATGAAGAAGCTATAAGAACTCAAGAAGAATATATAAAAGATTTAATGAGGGATATACATGAGTGATTTAATAAAAAAAGATGAGGCTGGCCTTCTTGATTATCTTATAAATAAGGAAACGGGTCTAGACTTACCAAAACCTTTTGAAAGAGACATTTATCTTTTTGATACCTATGTGGCAGGAACAAGTCATATTCCAGATATCGAAGCCATAAGCTCAAAATTAGAAAAGGATGATCGCTTGGTATTTTATCGTGAGGTTGAAAATGAAGCAGATCCTCAAGCAATACGCATAGAAACCCTAAATAAAGAAAAAATTGGCTATATCCCACGCCAAGACAATGCCATCTTTTCTAGATTGATGGATGCAGGTAAGGAACTTTTTGCAAGAGTAATCGATAAAGAAATGAGAGGTAAGTGGCTTAAGATGAGAATTAAGATATTTCTTCATGAATTATAGGAGATAAGATGTATTACGATAATGAACGGCCTTGGCAGAATATTTGTATAAAAGATAGCCATGTTATGAATTTCGAACCGGTATCTGGAGACAATGCCTTTATTATCTCTCACCATGTAAGGGATAAATTAAAAATAGAAAGGAGTGTTAAGAGCTTATTAGAAAATGGCTTCAGATATTTTAATATTTTTGGTGAATTTTCAGATTTGTGGGCGAAAGATATTTCTATAAGGACCAAAACAAGTAATAAAATAAAAATAGAAGCAAGTAAGATTGAAATGTCAAGAATGGTTTATGATCTAGCGATGATGAATATTTTAAAACCAGATATGACCAACTATGTAATTTCAGATGATGAATACTTTACAGAGTATTTAGTAGAAGACTTAGAGAAACTCATTTCTGGAAAAAGTCTTATTACTCCTTATGATTGGATAAAATTTAAAGATGGTTTTGAATTTTCTTATAATAAGAAAGATGCGATAATAAGTGTTTCTAATGATATAATGATAGGATTTCTAGGAGCTGAAAAATCTTTTGATAGTATTTATGATGCCTTTTCTTATAAATTATTTGATGGTAAAAGTTTGTATGAGATTTGGCCGGAAGTTTCAAAATTGGCTAAATAATTTATTTAAATTACTAAAATAATTTTTGCAAATAAATAATAAAGAAACTCATAATTTATAAATTTAAAATAGGGAGAGATAGATGGTTAAGGTTAGGAAAAGAAATTTATTATTGATAGCAGGCCTAGTTTGGTTTATGGCGGGTTTTAATGTTGCGAGAATTGGGATTATTGCTTATAGGTCTATCGATCATGTTTGGTATTTATATTGCCTAAGTCTTGTTGTTTTTATGGTTTTTGGTAGTATGTTTTTAAAAATGACTAAAAATCATACGAATAGAATTATGGCTTATGATGCTTATATGCCTTTTTGGAAGTTTTTTGATAAGAAATCTTATTTGATTATGGCTTTTATGATGACCTTTGGGATTGGGCTTAGGGCTTCTGGTCTAGCCCCAGATTTTTTTATAGGATTTTTCTATACTGGATTGGGCTTTGCACTAGCTTTGGCTGGCATTGTTTTTATTAAAAATTATTTTGTATATGGTAAATAAAATTAGAAATGGCTCTTAGGATGAGAAATCTTAAGAGTCATTTTTAGTTAGAATTTAATAAAAACCAATTTACCTTACTAAAATCACGGTATAATAATGTTGATAATAAGTATCAGTTTATAAGATGTTATAATGTGATGAGGTTGTGATATGAGTATAACTTATAAATTAGCAGCATACCTTGTAAGGATGCTTGGTGTTAAAAAAATGTTTTTAAAAAATAAAGAACAGATGCTTGAGTATGCAAGGGGAGAAAATGCAAAGGAAGTATTTGTTTTAGATAAGGCATTGAAGAGAGCTCATAGGAAAAATTATCATCTTATTGAAAAAGAGGTGATGGGCTATAGGCTAATTGCATATCAAAAAAATGAAAATCCTGCTGAAGATGCTGTTCTTTATCTGTTTGGTGGTGGAATGATTACCCAGCCTAATAAATTAGATTTTTCTTTGGCAGAAAGAATCATGGAAAAAACTAATAAGGATGTATGGTTTTTATTTTATCCTCTTTGTTCAGAAGATGTAAAAGTAGATAAAACTTATGAGGTATCTTTAAGGGCATATGGTGTAATGACAAAAACTTATAAGGCAGAAAATATAAGTGTTCTCGGGTTTTCATCAGGGGCTGATCTTGCCATTGGGATTTTTTTACACAATAATGCTTTGGGTAGGCCTTACCCAATGCCAGGGAAAATAATATCTGTATCTCCAGGAGGAATTCCTGATCTAAACTTACCAGAAAATAAGGAAATATGGGAAAAAATAAATACACTTAAATATAAAGACATAATGGTAGAGCCTACATATCTAATAACTGCAAGGGAAATCTTAAAGGGTGATAAAAAATTGCCTGAATATATGCTTGACGGGACTAAGGGGGATTTTTCCAACTTCCCAAAGACATATTTTTATTATGGGTCAGATGAATGCTTATATGCCTATGCAGATGAGTTTAAAAAAGTAATGGATGCCTATGTAGCCTCCCATGAAATTATTGTTGGCAAGGGAATGTGCCACTGCTATCCTTTGGTGAGATTTTTTAAAGAGGGTAGGGATGCCCAGGATGAAATAATAGAATTACTGAAGTATTGAATTTATATTAGCACAAAGGCGATTACGGAAGTCTTTAAGGAGGAGCTTATGCTTGTAATTGAGTTAATTATTTTATGCCTAATATTTTTTGGCCTATGTTTTTTAGGGACGGGTACAGATGAGAAAAATTTGAAAAACTATGACTCCTACCCAGATGAGGTCCAATCAAAAATTAAAGAAATAATTGATTATCAAGGAAAATTTAAGGAAAGAAGCAAAGTATCAACATTTATAGGGAATTTTATAATATTTTCTCTTTTATTTTTCATTCTTGGCTTAAAAATACGACAAGCTAGTTTTATGAAAAACTTTATAGCCTTATCAATTTTAGGTCAAGGTCTGAATTTTTTTGACCTAATCATAATTGACCTCTTGTGGTGGAGAAATACAAAAAGAATTAGATTTACAAAAATCCCAGAAAAAAGTCTTTATCAAAACCCAAAGAAACACATAGAAGCTTTTTTAAGGGCCTTGCTTATGTATTTTCTTATATCCCTAATAGATGGATATATTTTGACTTTATTTTAAAAAGGTGGAAGTATGAAATTCCTTACTTACGGAAATAAAGATAATAAGTCACTCCTATTTATCCATGGTCTAGCATCAAGTGCTAACTTGTGTTTTGGAGGACTTTTGCCTTATTTAAAAGAATATTATGTGATTTTAGTAGAACTTGATGGGCATTGTCAAAGTGACTTAAATGACCTAGAAAGTATGGAAAAAGAGCTTTTTATAATAGAAAATTATATACTAAAAGACCTAAAGGGAAATTTATATGGTCTCTGTGGCTTTTCTATGGGAGGGACTCTTGCAGTAGATTTAATTAGTAGGGGAAATATCAGGGTTAAAAAAGTCTTACTAGATGCTCCAATAACCGCAAAATTGGGCCGGAAGGCATATTCTTTTACTCAGGCATTTATTATAGGAACATACATGATCAAAAAATCAATTCCAATTTCTAAATTTATGATTGATTGGCTTATGGGAAAAGATAATGATAGTGTAATTGAAATGACTTATAAAAAGATAAGTAAAAAATCAATTAAAAATGTGTGTAAGTATATTTTCCATTATCAAATAAATGAGAATTTAAGAAACTTTCATAAGCCTGTCCTATTTTGGCGAGGAAGCCAAGAGCAAGTCCCAGAAATTAGCCAGGACAATTTAATGAAATATTTACCACAAATGAAGGTGGAAATATTTGAAGGAAAGGGACATGGACAATATTTACACGAGCATCCAGCAGCCTATGCGAAAAAATTAAAAGCATTTTTTAAAGACTAAGGAATTTTATGAAATATTTTAATAAAGAATATTATAAGTATCTAACTATAAGGAAAAGTGAATTGGTACTGATATTAGATGGTGACCAAGAAAGGACTTTGGGTTTAGAAAATGACTATAGAAGAAACTAGAAAATTTTATAAAGATTATGATGACCTATGTGACTGTGCTTATTGCAAAAATTATATTAATGAAATAAAGAAAGCCTATCCAGACTTGGATGCTTACTTAGACAAGCTTGGAATTGATATAGAAAAGCCCTGGGAAACTCTGCCAGGAGAGGTCATTGGTGGTATGATTGAATATCTAGGAGCCCAGTATATTCTTATTGGAAATAAAAGTGATTTTAAAAAGGCAAAGTTAGGAGATATAACAATAGACCTTGAAAAATCTTTCCCAGATCCTGGTTTAGCTTGCGAATATTATGTGATAGAAGTAAGTCCAATAAAATTACAGTGGACAGTAGAAGGAGAAATATGAAAAAAATTTTTAAAGAATTTTCAGAAATAAATGGCGAATACGTTGAAGAAATCCCAGGCCAAGCACGTTTTGCCTACGGTATATCCGATATGGATGACTTTTTTGAGATAGAAGATATAATCAAATACGATGGATTCTATAAGGGATCTCTAATAAGATTTTATGACTACCAAACAGGGGAAGTTTACTTACCGTTTGAACAAAAAGAAAATATAGCCTACGGGAGGCCGATTTATATAGGAGATATTTTTTACATCTTGCAAGTAGACTTTAATGAAGGTCTTGCAAATATTTATAAGTATTATCCAGGGGAAAGATTGGAAAAAATTTTTGATTACAAAATCAAATACCTATCAACCTACAATCTTTCCCTTATTGGTTTAGACCTCCATCTAATAAGCCAAGATTCTGACAAGCTTGAAATTTATTTTCCTTATAGGAAGACTCTTAAACTTGCCGAAAACGAGTCAGCTCTTTTGATAGATGATGGTAAGGTTTATATTAATGCTTGGATTGATGAGGGTTGGGATGACAAACGTGATGGGGCAGGTCAAGATTACCGCTACTATGATAAGGTCATTATAAAAGATATGGATTCAAATATCATTTCAGAGAGGATTGGAAATCTCCATCAAAGTCCAGATGGGTCTTGGTGGCTGGCTTAAAATAGAAAATAATTTTAAAAAGTACAAGGCATGAGGTCTTGTATTTTTTTATCTAAAAATAAGCAAAGGAAAATCCCCAGAATATTCTGGAGATTAATCCTAATTTATATGAGATTATTTATTTTTTCTCTTTTTATCATCTAGACCAATGAAGGCAAGTGCACTTGCTGCAAGTGTACCCATAGCGCCTAGGGAAGAAGCAATACCTGTTTTAGGGTTGTCAGAATTTTTGTGTCCAGGTACTTTGTTTTCATTAACTACATTTCTATTATTTTCTTCTCTTTCTATCACTTCACGAGCCTTATCGATAGGATCAGCTGGTGTGAAAGAGATAAGAGGAGTAGTTTTTTCTGGCTCTTCAGGAGTAGAAGGAACTGTTGGCTCTTCAGGAGTAGAAGGAACAGTAGGTTCTTCTGGAGTAGAAGGAACTGTTGGTTCTTCTGGTTTAGATGGGGTAGTAGGTGTAGTTGGTTTACTTGGTTTTTCAGATTTTACAGTTTTTTCATAAACATAAGTGATTTCTTGTTTAACACCTGGTTTGAAGTTACCTTCTTTGCTATCACCGTTATCGTTGTAGCTTGGATCTTCTACTGGATTTTCTGTTCTTACAAACTTGAAGCCGTCTTTTTCTTTCCTACCAGTTGTGTAAGTCATTTCTTTAGTTCCGCCAGTAATTTTTCCGTCTACTATTTCACGTTTGATTTCTTTTCCGTCTTCATCTTTTGTGATGTAGATGTGGTGTTCTTGGAACTTACCAGTTTCTTCAATTGGTGTCCAATCTGTTTGAGTTTTTTCGTAAACATAGGTGATTTCTTGAGTTACACCTGGTTTGTAGTTACCTGTAGCTTTAGAACCATCCTCATTAAATGTTGGACCTTCTACTGGTGTTTCTGTTCTCTTGTATTCAAAACCTTCTTTATCGATTTTACCAGTTGTATAAGTCATCTTGCTTGTACCACCAGTAACATCACCATCTACTTTTTCTTCTTTGATAACTTTACCGTCTTTATCTAAAGTTCTGTAAACATGGTGTTCTTGGAACTTACCAGTTTCTTCAATTGGTGTCCATTCTGTTTGAGTTTTTTCGTAAACGTAAGTTATTTCTTGTTTTACACCTGGTTTGTAGTTACCTGTAGCTTTAGAACCATCTTCATTAAATGTTGGAGCTTCTACAGGATTTTCTGTTCTCTTGTATTCAAAACCTTCTTTATCGATTTTACCAGTTGTATAAGTCATCTTGCTTGTACCACCAGTAACATCACCGTCTACTTTTTCTTCACTGATTACTTTTCCATTTTTATCTAAGATTCTGTAAACATGGTGCTCTTGGAACTTACCTGTTTCTTCAATTGGTGTCCATTCTGTTTGAGTTTTTGTGTAGATATAAGTTTTTTCTAGAGTTTTTCCTGGAACATAGTTTTCTGATTCTAGAGTGGTTTCAGATTTGAATTCATAACCATCTTTTGGTTGTTTTCCTGTTGTAATTTTTTCGTTACTGAATCCTTCAACTGCAGCTTCACCTTCTTTTGGTTTAACTACAGTTTCATCTGTTGATACAACTTTTCCATCTTTATCTACTGTTTGATAGATATGTTTTTCTACAAATCTTCCTGGACGTCTTACGTATTCATAAGTTACAGATAAGTTTTTATCTTCAACGTAGTTTCCAGGTACTACTGATTTCCCATCATCACTAATTTTTACAGCTTCTGAACCTTCATCTGCTGTTACTTTTACTAATTCATATCCTGCTTTGTCAACCTTTGATGATGTGTAGGATTCATCTTTTGTACCTTTTGATGATTCACCAGTTTCTGTTATAGGTTCGCCAACTTCATTTCCATCATAGTCTAAAGTCTTATAAACGTGAGTTTCTTTGAAGGAACCTTTTTTAGCTACTACAATATCTCTTTCGTAAATATAAGTTACTTCTTTTGTTTTACCTACTTCAAAGTTACCTTTTGTTATTTTTCCTTGAGCATCATAATCTGGATCATTTTTTGGTGCATTATTTCCTTCACCAATTTTTACAAAGTGATATCCTGGTATGTCATTTTTGTCTGTGTAATAGTATTCGTCAGCTGTACCTGATACAGTTGCTCCTGGAATTTCAAATCTGCTTGTTTCTTTTCCATTTTCTTTAGTTATATAAATATGATGTTCTTTAAAGTATCCTAAAGTTTCTTTTACACCTTCAGCATCTGTATTATTTTCTTGAACAGTATATGAGTTATCTAAGAATAAACTTGCATCCCTATCACCATATAAAGTTCCAATAGAGTATAGATTAGTATATTTGCCATCAATTTTATTGGCATGACCTTTAACTACAACTACATAAGGGCTATCAATTTTATTTCCACCTTCAAAGTCCATAGTAAACATAGGTTCACCTTTGAAGTCTCGGAATCCACCATGAGCATTTGTTGCTAGTTGAGCTCCTTTGGGATTTTCAATTACAGCATCTGGTAATTTTGCACCCTTAGGAAGTTTTTTAACTTCTATTTTTGTATTATTTTCTAAATAATCAATGCTTCTTGGCTTATCTGCATCATGAGGACTTGCAAGTATAAAGCCTACTTTACCAAATTCTCTACCATTTTGATCATTAGTAGAGGATGTATTAATTACTTTTGATTCTGGATTTAAATAAAATACTTGAGTAAACTCTCCAGTCTCAGGGTTAAATTCTGTAAACTGACTCTTACCATTAACATTTTCACTAGTTTCAGCATGGTATAATTTACCAAAATCAACATCAATATCTTTCTCAGCTTTTGCTTTCTCGCCAACGTTAATTTTGAAAGTTTGATTTCCAGAATTTTGTACAACATCTTTGTTTTCTTGAGCTGAGTTTATAATGTAAACTCTGGCATATTTCAAATCTTCTATATCTTTTGTAAAAGTATATTGGATAGTTTGTCTGTCTATTCTTTTAGCAGTTGCAATTATTTTATCACCAAATTTAACTGGTAGGGCATAATCTGTATCTGGTTCAAGACCTTTTAAACTCATGTTATCAGACAATTTTACTGAAAATGTGTCTCCTGCTTTAGTTCCTTCTGGTGTTGTAAAAGATACACCCCAAGTTAATTGCTCTCCGTTTCCTGCATTTAAAGTACCTGGGGTAGCTGTATTCTCAGTACGAATACTAACTCTAGGGTTTATAATATCATTACTAATATCTTTATGCTCTTCAGCTGAAACCCTATCATTTTCTTTATTGTCTTCTGGACTAATTTCAATACTATCTTTATTTTCTAAAGATTCTTTCTTATCTTCTTCTGCTGTTTTATCAGTATCTTCTTTATCTTCTACTAATTTATCATCAGATTCTTTTTCAATATCAGCTGTTTGAGCTTCTTTTTCTTCTTCAATTACTGGTGCTTCAGTTTCTGTAACTTCTTCTACTGGTGTTGCTTCTTTTTCATCTACTGCAAGATCTTCTTCTTTTACTTCTGTAGGTACTTCTTTTTTCTCTGCTTTGGCAGCATCTTCTTTTACTACAGGAGCTTCTTCAGTTTCTTGTTCTTGGTTTGTTTCTTCTGTTACTACTGCTGGTTCGTCAATAGCTTCATCAGCTAGAGCTACGCTAGGGGATACTAGCATTGCGTATCCTAGTACGCATGATACAAGACCTATAGATAGTTTTCTTGTGCCATACCTTGGTTTCCTACTGGCTGATTTTTGTTTTTTCTTTTGTATAATTTCTTCAAATTTACTCAAATCATTTCCTCCGTTTATTGTTACTCATGGAAAGTATTTAAACTTCCATTTATATACTGATATCTTACTTGCTTAAGCCTATATTTCAATTTTTTTATAGCAATAAATATCTTTAAAATATTAATTATTCCTGCTAAGCTCGCATTATCATGTTTTGAAAGACTTTGTTGACTTATTAACCGATAAATATTTTTTATCATTTTTATGAGGATTGTTATGCTAATTAAGTCAGACATAGTTTGAAATAATTAGATGAAAAACTAGTATAATTAATTTATAATAATTAACTTAAGGAGGGGTTGATGATTTTATATTTTTCAGGCACTGGCAATAGTGAGTATCTAGCTAGGAACATGGCTTCTTGTCTTGATGATCAGCTTATAGATTTATTTACATATAGTAAAGAAGGAAAGAGTGGGATATTTGACAGTGATGAACCTTTTGTATTAGTGTCTCCTACATATTCTTGGAGGCTACCTAGGTTTTTATCAGAATTTTTGACTACTTGCACCTTTAAGGGGTCTAGGGATTTTTATGTGCTTATGACCTATGGTGATTCTTGTGGCAATGCCTATAAGTATATAGAAAAAGATATGGATAAGCTAGGCCTAAACTTTATGGGCCTTTATGGGATTAAGATGCCAGAAAATTATATCTTGCTATTTGACCTAGATTCTGATGACCTTAATAAAAAAATAATTGCTGATGGCATTAGAGAAGTAGGGAAAATAGCCACTTATATAAAAAACAAGCAAGCCTTCCCTAAGAAGGGAGTTGGCCTTGTTGGTAAATTTCAGTCAAGTATCATAAATCCTATTTTTTTCAAGTTTATTGTTAAGGATAAGAAATTCTATGCGACTGACAAGTGCATATCTTGCGGACTTTGTTCAAAGGAATGCGTTTTAAATAATATAAGCTATGAGGATGGCAAACCGGCTTGGAATAGTAGATGCACTCATTGCTCTACTTGTATTTCAAAATTCCCTAAGGCTACTATTGAATATGGCAAGAAAACTAAGGGGAAGAAGAGGTATTTAGTAAGTAAATTACTAGATAATAAGAATCAACATAACGATAAAAAATGTAATTAGTTATATGTTTATTGTTAACTTATATAAAACAATTTTTAGATATGGTAGAGTTTTGTAGACTAGAATTTTTTAGATGGCCGTTTGTCAAAAAAATGACAAATTTTATCAAATCATGATTAATTTATTTGCCACTGGGTATATATAAAATAGCTAGCTTAGAGCCTAGCTTATAACAACTTATGTCTTATGACAGACTTAGATAATAAATTTTAATCTAATCCAAGGAGGATTTATGAAACTATTTGATTTTACAGATAAAGAACAAGAAGAGATTAAAGAAGGACTATCAACTGCAGAAATAAGCGATAAGGAAG
The DNA here is from genome assembly GCF_046365475.1 of Anaerococcus kampingae. NCBI lineage: Bacteria > Bacillati > Bacillota > Tissierellia > Tissierellales > Peptoniphilaceae > Anaerococcus > Anaerococcus kampingae. Next base: position 36,293 of record NZ_JBGMEF010000015.1, on the reverse strand, counting down.
CAGGTCAAAAGATATTAGACTTAGTGCCAGAAGAATGGATTAACAAAATTCCATTTTTTGTAAGAAGCCACTCTACAACAAAAACTATTGAAAGAATTGCGGCTGAATATCCAGACCTTTACGAAGTAGCCAAGAAGCCAGGCGAACTTCCAGAAAAGAAGGTGAAGAATTAAGAAAGATTATTACAGATATATTTAAGGAAAAGATGGAAAAACATAATATTAAATAGATTTACTTGTTAAATTTTAATAAGATAATGGTAGAATATTAAGCCAATAATTATGGCATACAAATAGCATCTAGGTTTACTGGATGCTCAGACTTTAGATAAAGTAGATGAAAAAATACATATTCATCTACTTTTTCTATGCGATAAACCCATAAATCAAGCCATCTGTGGGTATAAATATACTAAAGATGGAGGAAGTTATGCTACATAAAAACGAAAAGAATAATACTGAGCAAGTTCAAATGGTATCAGTAGAACAACTAGTCCCAAAAGATCACATATTAAGAAAAATAGATAAATACATAGACTTTAACTTCATATACGACCTAGTAGAAGATAAATACTCACAAACAACAGGTAGACCAAGTATCGACCCAGTAGTATTAATAAAACTTGTAATCCTACAATACTTCTTCAACATAAACAGCATGAGACAAACAATAAGAGAAGTAGAAGTAAGCATAGCTTATCGTTGGTTCTTAGGACTTGACTTCTACGATAAAGTCCCACACTTTTCAACCTTCGGAAAAAACTATTAAAGAAGATTGAAAAATACAGACAAATTTAATCAAATATTCGAAAACACCTTAGACCAAGCAATGACCTATGGATTTGTAGACACAAAAATACAATTTATAGACTCACCCCATGTAAAAGCCAATGCCAACAGATATAAAAACCAAAAAGCAAAAATAAAGAAAAAAGTAAAATCATATCAAAGAAAACTAGAAAAAGAAGTAAATGAAGATAGAAATAACAATGGCAAAGATGACTTTGATTACCTAGAATGTGAGATAATAGAAGAAAAAGAAATCACCCAATTAACAACAGATCTAGAAAGTGGACTATTCTATAAAGGAAATCATAAGGAAGTATTTACCTACTCAATCCAAACATCATATGATAAAAATGGCTGGATATTAGGATACAAAGCCTATCCAGGAAACCTACACGACTCCACAACTTTCCCATCATACTTCAAAGAAAAACTAGAAAAATATAAACCAGAAAAAATAGTAATGGACGCAAGATACAAAATACCAGCAATAGCAAAAGAACTAATAGAAAAAGGAATAATGCCAGTCCTACCATATACAAGACCAAAAGAAAAAGCTGATAAAGAACCATTCTATCCAAAACAATATAAATATGACTAAACAAATGACTGCTACATATGCCCAGAAAATAAAATCCTAATCTATTCAACAACCAATCGAGAAGGCTATAGAATATATCAAAGCAAGAAAAGTTTATGTGAAAACTGCCCATCTTTAAGTAAATGCACAAAAAGTAAAAGCAAAGTAAAAGTAATAATTAGACATATCTGGCAAGAATACATAGACTATTGCGAATGGTACAGATTAACCAAAGCAGGAAAATCTGAATACAAGCAAAGAAAAGAAACAATAGAAAGACAATTCGGAAGTGCAAAAGAATACCATAGCTTCAGATATACCAACATGATGGGCAAAGCTAAAATGAGTATGAAAGCGGCACTAACTTTTGCGTGTTTAAATATGAAAAAACTAGCAAAATTGCTAGATAGATTAGAGGTAGATGGAGGTGATTTCCCTCCATTTACAAAAACATTCACTCTATTATTTGAAAAAATAATATATTTTAGAATAAAGATGGAAAAAAGCGTCGACAGGCCCCGTTTATTAGTGGGTTTGTCAACGCTCTGAGATAACAGATTAGTTATCTTATATAGATTGTATCACAAAGATAGGAAAATAGAAGAGGTAAAGTGGAATTTAAGTAAAATGCACAGGTTCGCAATAATTTAATTGTTAAAAAAATATTTGAAATTACTAATATTTGCGATATATTATTTACATATAACGTTTCGGTTATATATAATTGCCTAGGTAACTGGGTGTGATCCTGTTATTTGTAATAATTAGGATGCTTTCTCGCAAATGCGAGGGTATTTTTTCAATTCTCATTCAATAAGCGCATAAACAGGATCTCGCCTCTAGGCGATTAGATTTATTTGTAGGTAAAAATTATGGATTATAAGAAATTATGGGCTAAGAAAAAACGCATTGATGATCAATTTTATTGGTTGCCTCTTTATATTCATCTTAAAGAAACTGGATTAATTGCAGGAGCTTTGTGGGACCATTGGCTAAGCGATGGCGTTAAGGATATGATATCAAAAATACTTACAGACAAATATGGTGTTGATGAAGATTATGGCAAGAAGTTGGCCATGTTTTTGGGGTCAACGCACGATCTAGGCAAAATTTCTGCAAGTTTCGCATTTAAGAAAACCTTTCCAAGAGATGATTCTTTGGATGAATTTATTTTTGATCTATTAAGTGAGGGTGGCTTTTTTTATGATGGCAGAGATTATGGTAATCTTAGGCATAATTACTTGAGTGAATATATTTTATATAAGTTTGGTGTTAAATTGACTGTTGCATGCCTTGCTGGAGCTCATCATGGTAGACCAATGTCTGAAAAGACAAAAAATCTTGGAACTAAGTATATTGAAGAAATCTACCAGACTAACGACCCTAATAGTAAAACTTATGAGGAACGGGAAAATATACATAGGTATTTTTTTGAGACAGCACTTAAAGATAGCGAAATAAATGATGTAAAAAATTTGCTTATCTTACCTCAAAATATCCAGGTAATTTTTTCAGGTCTTTTGATTTTTGCTGACTGGTTGACGAGCAATGAAACTTATTTTCCTCTCATAAAGGTAGATGAACAGGCTTGTGTTGATGATAGGATTGAATTAGGATTACGTAAATGGTTAGACGAAAAAAATCCTACTTGGAAGCCTGACGAGATTTATTATCCTGAAACTTTTAAAAAAAGATTTGAAAATAAACCAAGATATGATCAAAACCTAGTTGGAGAGATAGTCTCTGATATTTCAGACCCAGGCATAATAATTTATGAGGCAATGACAGGTTCTGGAAAAACTGAAGCAGCCCTTATGATGGCTGAAATATTGGCGAACAAGGCGAAAAGGAGTGGCATATATTTTGCACTTCCAAGTCAAGCTACATCTAATGCTATATTTTCGAGGATGAAAAAGTGGTTGAATAATCTATCTAAACTTGATAAGACAAAGAAAGCTATAAGGTTAATACATGGCAAGGCCTACCTTAATAGCGAGTATGAGTCTCTTAAGGAGTCGGAAAATATCTTTGATGGTGAAGGAGGAGTAGGAGTTAATAGCTATTTTGCTGGAAGAAAATTATCTATACTTGATGATTTTACCATAGGAACTATTGACCAGTTACTTCTTTTATCTCTAAAACAAAAACACCTCATGTTAAAGCACTTAGGCCTAGCAAATAAGGTTGTTATTATTGATGAAGTGCACTCCTATGATGCCTATATGAGTGTCTACCTGGAAGAAGCAATAAAATGGCTTAGTTCCTATAAGGTTCCAATTATAATCTTATCTGCAACACTCCCGATATCTAAACGAAATAGTTTGATAAAAGCCTATGTACAAGGTCAAGGCAAAGTAGATGATTTGATATACCCTAAAGATTTTGAAGAAAATTATTCATATCCTATTTTAACATATTCTGATGGGAAAAATATTAAGCAATTTACCGATTTTGAGAAAAATAAAGATAAAACTATTGAATTAATTAAATTTAATAAGAATGAATCTGATTTGGTTATTGAAAAAATAAAAGGAATATCAGAGGAGGGCGGGATATTTGGAATTATAGTGAATACAGTTAGAAAAAGCCAAGAACTTGCTAAAAAATGTATTGATCTTTTTGGAGATGAGAATGTAGAGCTTCTTCACTCAGCTTTCATTGCTGAAGATAGGTATGAAAAAGAAAGCATCCTAATGAAAATTGTTGGGAAGAATGCAAATAGGCCTAAGTTTAAAATTCTCATAGGGACTCAGGTTATGGAACAGTCTTTGGATATTGATTTTGATGTATTATTTACAGAACTTGCTCCTATAGATTTGTTAATACAAAGAATAGGCAGACTTCATAGACATGAGGAAAATGATAGACACAGACCCGGTAATTTTAAAAATCCAAAATGCTACGTCTTATCATGTTCTTCTTATGAATTTGATAAGGGTTCTACTTATGTTTATAGTCCCTATATATTAATGAGAACTGAATATTATTTACCAAATTACCTTGAATTGCCTAATGAATTACCTAAGTTAATTAATCAAGTCTATGGTGATGAAGATTTAATGCTTGAACAAAATGACATGATCAATTATATGACTTATAAGAAAGATTATGAAGATAAATTGAAAAATAAAAAAGATAAGGCCAAAGTTTATAGGATTTCAGATCCAAAGCAAGCTATAAAAGAAAGAAATAATATAAAAGAATGGATTGTAAATCCTAAAGCAGATGCTGAGATATCTGATATTAAAGCATCAGCTCAAGTGCGTGACAGCTCTGATAGTATAGAATTTATATGCTTAAAGAAAATTGGCGATGGTTATGGAGTAATTGATAGTGATAAAAAAATAGAAAACATTGATGATGCCCTTTCTAGGAAAATTGCTAATCAAACCATAAGACTTCCACTTGCGGTAGCAAATACTAAGTCTATAGATAAAATAATTAGAAATTTAGAGATGACTTATATAAAAAAGTTAAAGGAATGGGATAACCATAAGTGGCTTAAAAATAATTTGGCAATAATTTTTGATGAAAATCTAAAATATGAAATGGAAGATTATATTTTAATTTATGATAAAAAATTAGGATTAATTTATGAAAGAAAGGAGTAAATATGGGAAGGTTTAATCTAATTGATGATCCTTGGATAGAGGTTTTATTAGATAAGAAGGGATCTAGAAAGTTAGTAAGTCTTAGACAAATATTTGAGAAATCTGCAGATTATATTGATATTTGTGGAGATATGCATATTCAAGATTTTGCAGTAATGAGGCTGGTTTTAGCTATTATGCACACAGTTTTTTCAAGATATGATATAGATGGAAATTCTTATGAATATCTAAAAATAAATGATAAGATGCAGCAGCTAGAAAAAGTAGATGAGGATGATTATGAAATTTATAATGATGATTTATTAGATACTTGGGAAAATATTTGGAAGAAGGGAAAGTTTCCTCAAATAATAATAGATTATCTGGAATGTTGGAAAGATAGTTTTTATCTTTATGATGATAAAAGACCGTTTTATCAAGTGACAGATGAATATATGAGTCTAGACAAAATAAAGGGTAAAACTATTGGACAGATATCAGGAAAAAATATTAATAGAACTATAACTGAGTCGGATAATAAAGTTGCATTATTTGCACCAAAGTCAGCAAATGAAAATAATAAAGAAATTTTGACAAATGATGAAATTGCTAGATGGCTAATAACTTTTCAGTCTTATACAGGTTTAGCTGATAAGACAGTTTATGGTAAAGAAAAATATAAGCGCCGCAATTCAAAAGGTTGGCTATATGATTTGGGAGCAATATTTTTCAAGGGTTCAGATCTTTTTGAGACATTGATGTTAAATTTTGTGATATATAACAAGACAGCCGACGAATACACTTATAATATCCAAAAACCAGCTTGGGAATTGACCGATGATGAACTAATTAATTTTTACCTTGACTTTGAAAAAAATATTGATAATATAGCTGGTCTTTATACCGCTTACTCTAGAGCGCTTTTTATAGATCCTAATCATAAACAAGAAGAGCCTTTCTCTATGAAATTAATCAAACTCCCAGAAGTTAATCATGCCGATAATTTCCTAGAGCCAATGACATTATTTAAATATAACAATACGGGAGAAAATAAAGGACAATTCACTCCAAAAAAACATCCAGCAAATCAATCTATGTGGAGATACTTTGGGCAAATTAAAATGTCATATGAAAATTATGAATCTGAAAATATAGATGCTAAATCAAGAAAACCAGGAATTATTGACTGGTTTGATGAGATTTCTGAAATAGTAGATCTTGAAATAATATCATTAGTAGTATTAAGCCTAGAAGATGATGGAAATGCAACTTCTTGGGTTCCGATAAATGAAATATATGACAGGATGAATATGAATCTTGATGTATTTGTAGATGACCTTGGAGAGGGATGGATATTTAGAATTAATAAAATGGTTGATTACACTAAAAAAATAGTTGGAGGAATATACGGAGGGTTCCTTAAAGATATTGAGGCAATCAGAAATCTAAAAAAGAGTGATTTTGCAAAAAACAAGGTTGAGCAAATGTACGCTATAATAGATAAACCTTTTAGAGATATGATAGAAGCAATTAATAAAGAAGATTCAATGATAGATACCGAGGGGAAATGGAAGAATGATTTGAACCAATTAATATATAAAGAAGCAAAAAAAGTATTTGAAGAAGCTGGAGCATATGATTACACTATGAAACAAATCGTAAGCAAAGATAAGGATAGTAAAGAAAAGAAAGAGCCGGCAAATATAGCCACTGCATTTAACAAGCTTTGTGCAATATTATATAAATATGGAAAGGAGGTAGACGATGGAAGAAAATAGTATATATAAAGTGAGCAAAAAGATAATAATATATTTAAATGAAACGAAGGAAAATCCATCTACCAAGGCAATATTAGCAAATTTAAGAAACTCTTCTAATAGACCTATTGGTGAAAATATAGAGTCGTTGGCTTTTATATTTTCAATGGTACCAGAAGAGGAACTTGGAGTAAGTCATAAGCTAAATTCCTTTGAAGATACGCTATTGACGGTTTTACAACTTTATGCTTTATATCAACAAGGAAAAGATGACCCAGTAATTTTTATTGAAGAAGGTAAAAGCAAAAGTTTTGGAATGAGTCTTAAGTCTATAAAAACATCTGAAAAAGATGAAAGTAACTCTACAGATCTTAGGTTTAATGCTTTGATAAATGCAAGTGATTTTAATGAGCTAAAACAACACTTAAGACAGCTAATAAAAATTTTGCGTTCAAAAACAGATGATAAAGTTGATTTCCCGACCCTTGCTAAGGATTTATACGAATATAACAAATATAATAGCAAGGATTCAATTAGAATAAAATGGGCAAGAGATTATTATAGAAGTAGTAAAAATGAAAATAATAAAGGAGAAAATGATGAAAAATAGACTATTTTTAGATATACATGTAATTCAAACTCTACCACCAGCAAATATTAATAGGGACGATACAGGAAGCCCTAAAACAGCTCAATATGGCGGAGTAACAAGATCTAGAGTTAGCTCTCAATCCTGGAAAAAAGCTGTTAGAGCATATTTTAATGAAAATGGCAATTTAGAAAATCAAGGAGTAAGAAGTAGAAATTTAGTTAAATTCATAGCTGATAAAATAATAGATTTAGACCCAAGTAAGAGTCAAGAAGAGGCAATGAAATTAGCAGAAGATAGCTTGAATAAAGCTAAGATTTCAACAAAAGATGGTAAAGTAAAAGCTTTATTTTTCATCAGCGACAAGCAAGCAGAAAACTTCGCTAAAGCAAGTTTAGAAGGCATCAAGGATAAAAAAATCTTACAAGAAATATTAAATGATAATCCATCAATAGACATTTGTTTATTTGGTAGGATGGTTGCAGATGACCCAACTTTAAATGAGGATGCATCATGTCAATTTGCTCACGCAATTTCAACTCATCCAATAGAAAGAGAATTTGATTTTTATACAGCAGTAGATGATTTAGCACCAGATGATAATTCAGGCGCAGGAATGCTTGGTACAGTTGAATATAATTCATCAACAGTATATAGGTATGCAAATATAGGACTTCATGAATTTAGAAGACAATTAGGTGATGACGATGCCTTTGCCTATGCAGTGGGCTTGTTTATTGAAGGCTTTTTTAAGTCAATGCCAACAGGAAAGATCAATACTTTTGCAAACCAGACCTTGCCATCTTCCATAGTATTATCACTAAGGTCAGACAGACCTCTAAATTTAATAACAGCCTTTGAAAAACCAATAAGATCAAATGATGGTTATGTAGAAAAATCAATCATAAAGTTAAGCGATGAGTATGAAAAATATAATAAAATACTCGACAAGCCTCTATATTCGTCATATTTAATTATAGATGACAAGGAATTCAGTAATTTTGGTAAAAAAGAAGAATCTCTAGAATCGTTAATAGAAAATCTTAAAGCAAGTCTAATGGAAAATCTTAAATAGGACTTAGAGATGAAAACTATATTATTAAAACTAGCTGGCCCTATGCAAGCGCGGGGGACTAACTCTAAGTTTGAGACAAGATATACTGACTATTACCCTTCAAAGTCAGGAATAATTGGGCTTATAGCAGCTAGTATGGGACTAAAAAGAAATGATAAAAATATAGAACAATTAAATAAGATAGATTTTGCAGTAAGAATTGATCAAGAAGGAAAAATGTTAAGAGACTATCATATAGCAGCAAAATATAAAAAGAATGGAAGTCTTGAAAGAAATTATGTAACAAATAGATATTACCTAGAGGATGCTGTATTTGTAGTAGCATTGGGTGGTGAAGACAAATTTATTGAAGAAATTTATAAAGCCCTTAAAAATCCATACTACCAGCTATTTATGGGAAGGAGATCATGTCCAGTTCAGGCTGATTTTATGCTAGGCTTATATGATGAAAAGATAATGGATTTGATAAAAAAATATCCTTGGCAAGCAAGTAATAATTACAAGAAAGCAAATCCATTTTATAGGGCAAATATTTACTCGGATGTAGATTTAGAAGACGGAAAAGAAAACATAAGAAATGACAGGGTCATAACATTTTCACAAGAATCTAGAAAGTTTGGAATAAGGTATGAAACAAGAACGTATGTAGATATGTTTTTTGAAAATCAGACTGACCATGATATATTTGCAAAACTTTAAGGAGAAAATATGTATTTATCAAGAGTAGAATTAGATATATACAATAGAAAAAAAATAAGAGACCTAAGAGATTTAAATTCTTACCATGGTTTTGTAGAATCTTGTTTTCCAGATGAAATAGATAAAGAAATTAGAACTAGAAAACTCTGGAGAATAGATAATATTGGTGGGAAAAAGTACCTATTAATACTCAGTCAAACAAAGCCAGATCTTGAAAGATTGGAAAAATACGGAATAAAAGATTCTGGAGAAAGCAAGTTATATGATGCTTTTATAGGAAAACTTGAAAATGGAATGAAAGCTAGATTTAGAATAAAATTGAATACTGTATTTTCAAAGGCAAACGGTCAAAAAACAAGAAGAGGTAGGATACTACCTGTAAAAAATGAAAATCTTGGAAAATTTTTTTTAGAAAGAGCTGAGAAAAATGGATTTATAGTAGAATATAATGAGTTTTCGATTTCAGATATTGGGAGTCTAGATTTTAAAAGGGAAGACAATAAAGTTTATCAATTAGCTTCAGCTACTTATGAGGGTATTTTGACTATAAAAGACATTAATCAATTTAAAGAAGCATTGATAAATGGCATTGGAAGAAAAAAAGCTTATGGATTTGGCTTATTAACAGTGATTCCTTATGACTGATAACTATTTTAATTCTAAGACACAGATAAATGAATTGCCCAGAATATCTGATAGGGTTAGCTTTATCTATATAGAAAAATCAAAAATAAATAGAATAGATAGTGCAATCACCTCTACTGATTCAAGAGGAATGGTTAAAATTCCAGCAGCTATGATAGGAGTACTTCTTTTAGGACCAGGAGTGGAAATAACTCATAGAGCCGTTGAATTATTAGGGGATACTGGAACATCTATAATTTGGGTAGGAGAAAATGGGGTAAGAAATTATTCAAATGGCAGACCATTAGCAAGTTCTACGAAATTTTTGGAAAAACAGGCGAAATTAGTATCTAATAGTAGAACTAGACTAAAAGTTGCAAGAAAAATGTATCAAATGAGATTTGAAGATGAAGATGTTGAAAATTTAACTATGCAACAATTACGTGGAAGAGAAGGATCTAGAATAAGAGGGGTATATAGAAAATATTCTAAAGAATATGAAATAAAATGGAAAGGAAGAAATTACAAAGTAGAAGATTTTAAAGATTCTGACTTAATAAATCAAGCACTTTCTGCATGTAATGTATGTTTATATGGAATATGCCAAAGTGTAATACAAGCATTAGGTATGTCAAGCGGCCTTGGCTTTGTTCATACTGGTCATGATAAGTCTTTTGTTTATGATATAGCAGATCTTTATAAGGCTGATATAACAATCCCTTTAGCATTTAAGATTACAAGTGAATACGAGTCAAGTGAAGATATATCGCGCGAATGTAGACTAGCCATGAGAGATATTATTAGAGAAACCAAATTAGTCAGCAAAATAAATAAAGACTTACAATATCTAATGGAAATAGATAAAGAAGAAGCATTCGAATTTGATAATATCTATTTGTGGGATGAAAAGGAAGGCCATGTAGCCTATGGAATAAGTTATGAGGAAAGAGACTAATGCCACTGACTGTAATAACTTTATCAAAAGTGAAGAATTCCCTAAGAGGAGATCTAACAAAATGGATGCAAGAAATAGATACAGGTGTATATGTAGGGAATTTCAATAGCAAGGTTAGAGAAAATTTGCGGCAAAGAATAATAGAAAATATTGATGATGGATCTGCGACCTTAACTTATGCATATCGAAATGAAATAGGATATGAATTTAAATGCATAAATACAAGCAGGAAACCTGTTGATTTTGACGGTATACCTCTAGTCTTAATTGAGAATAGAAAAGAAGATAAAGATAAAGTAAAATTTGGTTTCAGCAAACAAGCGAAAACTAGGAAGGCAAAGAAATATGCTAGTAGAAAGTCAACGAACATTTATGTAGTTGTAGATATAGAAACTAGCGGCCTAGATTACAAAACAGATAAAATTATAGAGATAGGTGCAATAAAGACTAATTCAAAAGGAGAAATATTAGATAATTTCTCATATTTTATAAAGCAAGATATAAAATTAAACAAAGAAATTGTCAATTTAACAGGAATAAGTGAAGAAGATTTGGCTGATGGAAAGGATGAAAAAGAAGTCCTTGAAGAACTTATGGACTTTATATGTAATTATAAACTAGTAGGTTATAATTTTGCATTCGATATTAAATTTTTAAATACACGCCTTAAACAAAATGGATTACAAATGATAAGAAATCAATGCTATGATTTAATGGAGTATGTAAAAAAAGAAAATTTATTTATGAAAAACTATAAACTTCAGACCGCCTTAAATAAATACGGTATAGAGTATACGCAAAAACACAGAGCCCTAGATGATGCAAGAATAACTGCAATATTATCTAGCAAAGTGAATGAATTTTTGGAAAATATAAAATAAAAGATTGAAAAATAGAGGATAACTTAGTGTAATACCCGCACACGCGGGGGTGATCCTGCCTGCAAAACGATATATTGGTGGCTGAAAAAGTAATACCCGCACACGCGGGGGTGATCCTGATACTTTAATACCTAGGGGATTTAGGGTGTCGTAATACCCGCACACGCGGGGGTGATCCGTAGCTATAGGCGAGCTTACTCCAGCACAAAGGGTAATACCCGCACACGCGGTGGTGATCCTAAGTTATCAAAATCACCAGTTAAGGCAACAGCGTAATACCCGCACACGCGGGGGTGATCCTCTTACAAGCTCCTACTAAAACTACCCTAGGGGGTAATACCCGCACACGCGGGGGTGATCCTAGTTTTAGAACTCATACTTGTAATAGTTGAGTGTAATACCCGCACACGCGGGGGTGATCCCCAGATTGCACAAGAAGTCATAGCTGGTAAGTGGTAATACCCGCACACGCGGGGGTGATCCTGATACCGCAAACCAACAAGGCCATGATACTGGGTAATACCCGCACACGCGGGGGTGATCCCATTGCCATCATATCTTATATGCTGGATGATAGGTAATACCCGCACACGCGGGGGTGATCCTCCTTCCTGGCCATCATAAAGTTATTTCTTCTAGTAATACCCGCACACGCGGGGGTGATCCTGGGCGCAGAAGAACTTATCGACCTTGAAAAGAGTAATACCCGCACACGCGGGGGTGATCCTGTCTTTTTTTTCTTGTTCAGTAACTCTTATACGTAATACCCGCACACGCGGGTGTGATCCCAATGTTTCGGAGTTCTTTGAGGATAATTTCCAGTAATACCCGCACAGCGGGGGTGATTCTAGTTTTGATATTGGTGCTTATGAACGATTAGCTATTTCTAGTTCAATCGGGCCTTAACTAGTTAATTATTTTTAAATTTATTAAGCTTTGAATTTTTGAAAGTTATTTAAGTTAAAAATACATCTTCTTATATTTTTCACTTAAAAAATATGATATAATAAATCAGACGGTAATCGATTTTTTTAATTTTAAGGAGAGATTATGAAAAGATATATTAGAATTGTGGCTATCTCTTTGCTTTGCGGTCTTATTTTTGTAGGCTGTGGGGCTAAGGGTAATGATGCTAAGGATGTTAAAGATGAGGCTAAAACTGAGTTGGACCAAGTGAATAGGGAAGATAAGAAGGATTTGACTGTTTTTGCGGCGGCTTCTATGACTGAGTCTTTGACTGAGATTAAGGATGAGTTTGAAAAGGAAAACCCTGGTGTGAACCTTGTTTTTAACTTTGATTCCTCAGGCACTCTTAAAAGCCAAATTGCTGAGGGAGCAGCCTGTGATGTCTTTATTTCAGCAGCTTCTAAGCAAATGGATGAATTAGATCCAACTAGTGATAAGAAGGATTCTGACCTTGAGATTGATCCTGATTCACGTTTTGATCTTCTTGAAAATGAAGTGACTCTTGCTGTAAAGGAAGATTCTAGTAAAGATATCATGTCTTTTGAAGATTTAAATACTGACCTTGTTGATACAATTGCCCTAGGCAATGCTGATGTTCCTGTTGGACAATATTCTGAATCTCTTCTTAAGAACATGGGCATTTGGGATGCCATCAAAGGAAAAATTACTTTTGGGTCAAATGTTAAGGAAGTTACATCTTGGATTAGCGAAGGTGCTGTTGATTGTGGAATTATCTACTCTACAGACGCAAAAGCTGCTGGTCTTAAGATTGTAGCTAAGGCTGATCCAAGCTTATTAGATAAGAAGGTAATATATCCTGCGGCTGTTCTTAAAGATAGCAAAAATAGGGAGGATGCTGATGCGTTTATATCTTTTCTTAATAGCGATAAGGCTAGGGAAATCTTTGAAAAATATGGATTTAAACAGGCTGAATAATGGATTTATTTCCTTTATATAATTCTATAAGAATTGCCATAATTTCAACAATTTTTATATTTTTCCTTGGAATATTTTTAGCTTATAAGATCAAAGAGCTACCACGAACGCTTAAGGGCATACTCGATGTGATTTTGACTATGCCTTTAGTCCTTCCGCCTACAGTTCTTGGTTTTTTTCTTTTAAAAATATTGGGACCAAATAATTTTTTTGGTAAATTTTTAGGAAATTTTGATATCAAACTGATTATGAATTGGCAGGCTGCAGTTGTAGCTGGAATCCTTGTCGGATTTCCTCTTATGTATAGGACAAGCAGGGGGGCTTTTGAGGCCTTTGATGAAAACTTAAGCTTTGCCGCCCAAACCCTTGGCAAATCCAATACCTGGATATTTTGGAGGATAATACTTCCTAACTGCAAGGAGGAGATTATTGCTGGAATAATTTTATCTTTTGCAAGAGCCCTTGGTGAATATGGAGCTACTAGCATGGTTTCTGGTTTCATTCCAAATAAGACTGCTACCATTTCTACTACAGTTTACCAGTTGTGGAGGATTGGCCAAGACCAAATGGCCTATAGGTGGGTTATGATTAATGTTTTAATATCCTTTGTTGTTTTGATTTCTATAAATTTATTTGAGAAAAGGAAGTCTTCTTGATGTTAGAGTGTAAGATTAAAAAAACTTTTAAAAATTTTTATCTGGATACAGATTTTGTTATGGAAGATTCAAGGCTTGGACTTTTAGGTCCTTCAGGTTCTGGGAAAAGCTTGACTTTAAAGGCGATAGCAGGTCTTATTAAGCCTGATTCAGGAAAGATTATCCTTAATTGCAGGACTCTTTTTGATTCCGAAAAGAAAATTAATCTAAAGCCTCAAGAAAGACGTGTTGGTTTTCTTTTTCAAGACTATGCTCTATTTCCTAATTTTACAGTCAAGGAGAATGTTATAGCCGGTCTCAGGGATCAAAATACAGTTGACATCGAAGAAAAATTAAATGAAATGAGAATCTTCCATATTAAGGATAAGTATCCGGACCAAATTTCTGGTGGAGAAAGGCAGAGGACAGCTCTTTGTAGGATTCTAGTTAATAACCCTGAAATCCTTCTCCTTGATGAACCATTTTCTGCCTTGGATGAATATTTGAGGTCAGAAATTGAAGAAGAAGTTATTAAATTTATTGATACTTACAATCTTAAAACTATTCTAGTTAGCCATAACAAGGAAGAGGTCTACAGGATATGTGAAAGTATCGTAAGTATTAGCTCTGGCAAGACTAATTCTGTTAAGGATAAATCTGAGTTTTTTGAAAATCCTAGCAATATTGTTGAGGCTAAGCTTATTGGAATTAAGAACTTTTCGACTTTTGTTATTAAAGATAATGAGATTTTCCTTAAGGCTTGGGGTATATCTATAAGGACGAGCCGTAAATTTAATGGAAATATAATCGCTATTACGGATAAGGCCATGGACCTAAGCAATCAACCTATTAGTGAAGAATCTATTAGGATTGAATCTTATCGCCTAATTGAAAATATAAATTCTTGCCTTATTATTTATAATAAAGATGTTCAAATTTATGACAATCTAAAGATTGAAATTAGCAAAGAAGACTATAATAAACTTAAAGACGGACCGATTTTTTTAACAATAAGTGAGGAAGCTCTTATTTGCTTGAAAGAGGGATAAAATGAAAGATAAATTTGGAAGGGAAATTTCATACTTAAGAATATCTGTCACTGACAGGTGTAATTTTAGGTGCAAATATTGCATGGGTGATAGAGGAATAGACCTTCTAAAGCATGAAGATATCCTATCTTTTGAGGAAATTTGCCAGACTGTTGAGATAATGGTAGGCCTTGGCATAAAGAAAATCAGGCTAACTGGCGGTGAGCCCTTTGCAAGACGTGGTCTAATGGACCTTGTAGAAATGCTAGCTAAAATTGATGGTATTGAAGATTTGGCCATAACCACAAACGGATCAATGGTCTATGACAAGCTTGAGAGGCTTAAAGAATTAGGGATTTCAAGGCTTAACTTTAGTCTGGATACCTTAGATAGGGAAAAATTTAAGCAAATTACTAAATCTGATGGATTTGACGAGGTAATTAGATCGATTAATAAGGCAATAGATTTAGGTTTTAAGGTTAAGATAAATGTTGTTCTTATAAAAGGATTTAATGATAATGAGATTTCAGATTTTGTAGCCCTAACTAAAGATAAGCCAATCGAAGTAAGGTTTATTGAACTGATGCCAATTGGTGCTGATCTTGCTTTTGATAAAAATAATTACAAGGAAAATTCAACTTTACTTAAAGATTATGAAAAGAAAGACCTTGGCTTTGATGGGGTTTCAAGGACTTATAAAATTAATGGCCATATGGGAAAAGTTGGCCTAATTTCACCCCTTAGCCATAAATTTTGTGGTGATTGCAACAGGATTAGGCTTACATCAGATGGTAAACTTAAGGCCTGCCTGCATTCAAAGGATGAAATTTCTATAAAGGGCTTGTCTAGGCCTGATAAGGAAAGGCTAATCAAAGCTACAATTTATAATAAACCCCAAAGTCATAAGCTAGATGAGAGTGGTTCAGAAAGTGCTCGAACAATGAGCTCGATTGGAGGATAGATGGATAAATTTACGCACTTAGATGAAAATGGTAGAGCAAGGATGGTCGATGTTTCTAATAAGAAATCCACCGATAGACTTGCCCTTGCTACAGGCAAGGTTTTTTTAAATGACAAAACCTATACCATGGTCAAAAATCAAGAAATTCAAAAGGGAGATGTTCTAACAGTTGCTAAGGTTGCTGGAATTATGGCGGCTAAGAATACTTCAAATTTAATTCCCATGTGTCATCCTATCAATCTTACATCAGTCGATATTGAATTTAAGATGGATGATGAGAGAAAAGTCATAGAAATATTTGCAAGGGCAATGTTAAATGCAAAGACTGGGGTAGAGATGGAAGCTCTCACAGCAGTAAGCGTGACTGCTCTAACAATTTATGATATGTGCAAGGCCGTACAAAAAGATATAGAAATTGGTGAAATCAAGCTTCTTAGAAAAACAGGTGGCAAGAGTGGAGACTACAAAAATGAAAGTTATATCGGTTAATATCAGCGAAAAAAAGGGGACGATTAAGACTCCAGTTCCAAGTATTACCCTTAAGAAAAACCACGGAATTATCGGTGATGCCCACGCTGGAAATTGGCATAGGCAGGTATCGCTCTTAGCAATTGAGTCTTTAAATAAAATGAAAGAGAAAATTCCTAGTTTAAAACCTGGAGATTTTGCTGAAAATATAATGACAGAGGGAATTACCATCCATACCTTGTCTATTGGGACAATTCTTGAGATAGGTGAATGTGAGCTTGAAGTTACTCAAATTGGCAAAGAATGCCATAAGGGTTGTGAGATTAGAAATCTTACAGGCGAGTGCATTATGCCGACTGAGGGGATTTTTGCTATAGTCAAAAAAGAAGGAGTAATTTTTCCAGAAGATAAAATAAGGATAAAAAATGATTAAGAAGATAAGAGTTGAAGATGCTATTGGCTTGCCTCTTCTTCATGACCTTACAGCAATCATGGAAGATGGTTTTAAGGGTGTGAAATTTAAGAGGGGTCATATCGTAAAAGAGGCTGACATAGAAGAACTTAAAAATATTGGCAAAGATCACATATATGTAGGAGAATTAGAAGAAAATCAAGTCCACGAAGAAGATGCAATTAGTGCGATTGGCCCACTTCTTGCTGGCTCTAATATTGAAATATCAGAAGTTAGCGAGGGTAAAATCAACCTTTCAAGCAAGGAGGAAGGACTTTTTATAATCGACAGGAAGCTTTTAAGAGCTATAAATGAAATTGGAGATTATACAATCACATGCAAAAAATCCTACATAAGGGTTGAACCAGGAGATAAGCTAGTTGGGGCTAGGATTGTCCCACTTTGGACAGATAAATGGCAAGTAGAAAAGGCCAAGGAAATCTTAAATGCTGGTCCAGTTTTCGAGGTCAAGACATTTAAAAAATTGAAAGTAGGATGTATCATAACAGGTGATGAAGTCTATTATGGTAGGATAAAAGATGCCTTTAGGCCTGTTTTGGAAGAAAAACTAAGCCACTTTGATGCCCAAATCCTGGGCTTTGAATTTCTCCCTGATGATGAAGTGAAGTTAGTTGAAACTTATAAGAAATTTAAAGATGCCGGTGCAGATCTTGTAATATTTACAGGTGGAATGAGCGTAGATCCTGATGATATAACACCTAGGGCAATAAGAAAAACAGGGGCAGAGGTCATTGTTCAAGGAATCCCTATGCAACCAGGCAATATGCTGATGGTTGCAAGAGATAATAAAACCTACTTAATGGGAGTTCCAGGAGCAAGCATCCATTCAAAGATAACAAGCTTTGACTTCTTCCTTCCTAGGATATTTGCAGGACTTGACCTTAAAAAAGAAGACTTCTTGGAAATGGCTGAGGGAGGTCTCTTGTGATTTTTACAGCAGGCGTAATCACTATTTCTGACAGGGCGTCAGCTGGAATCTACGAAGATAAGAGCGGGAAAGTCTTAGTTGATTTATTAAAAGATTTTGACTTTGAAGTAAAAAAATACGAGATAATATCAGATGACTTTGATAAGATTAAGGAAAAACTTATCAAATATTCAGATGAAGAAATTTCTTTGATTTTAACAAGTGGTGGTACAGGCTTTGCCCAAAGGGATATCACCCCAGAAGCAAGCCTAGCTGTCTTTGATAAGAGATGCCCAGGTATAAGCGAAGCAATAAGGAATCAATCAGCAAAAATAACACCTATGGCCTACCTTTCAAGGGCTGAGGCGGGCATAAGAAATAAAAGTCTGATAATAAATTTCCCAGGAAGTCCTAAGGCTTGTAGGGAAAATTTTGAAATAATAAAAAGCTTTTTAATTCATGGGCTTGAGACTATAGCTGGAATAGATAGGCACTAAAAGAGAACCTCTCATCATCACAAATTTGGTGAGAGGTTTTTTATATGTTGTTAATTCTCGACATTTAACAACTTACTAATTTTTTCTATAGACTTATCAGAAATGGTTGTAGTCCAATTTTCCTTAAGGGCTGCTAGTGATTTTTCTAAATCCCTTTTTCTTAAACAATCAATTAGTAAAAGGTGTTCATCATAAGTTGAAGGTGGTTTCTGAAAATCTTTTACCCTATAAAAAGCAATCTCAAATCTTTTAATACGCTTTTTAAGCCTATCAATAATAGGTTTTATTTCTTTATTTGAAGATAAAGAAATGATTAAATCGTGAAAATCAATCTAACTCTATTACTGCCATTATATTTTCCTTCATGTGTTGAATCTTTATTTCTTCATTAATAGCCCCTAGCTTATCAATAAATTTATCATCTATTTTAGAAAAATTTTCCCTAAGGGCAAAGCTTTCCAATTCATAAACTAGGTGGTAGATATCCTTTAGCCTTTCTACCTTGATAGGGGCTACCATGGTCCATTGGTTGGCCTTGCTTATAACTAGGTCTTCATTTTCAAGTTTTAGGATTGCTTCCCTAATTGGAGTCCTAGAAATACCTAATTCTTCAGATAAATCTGCTATTTTAAGCTGGGTATATGGTTTAAGATTTCCATTAATAATTTGTTCATGGAGTATATTATAGGCTTGATCTTTTACAAAAGTTCTTTTGATTTTATTATTTTTATTATTAGTCATTTTAATCCCTCTCCTAATTAATTTTACCATAAATATGAAAACGTTAATAATTTATTTGACAATATGTAAAATAGGTTTTATAATATAAGTGATATATCACATACCACTTATATTTATTATGGCTTAAGATATGGAATTTGCAAATCCCGACTTAAGGGCTAAGTGAAGGATGTATCGATAAATAATCGAAAGGATGTAATTTTGGAAGAGAGATATAACATAGTACTAAATGATATTAGTAAAAGAGAAAAGGCTTCCCTAGATTTTATAAATGAGGAAGTTGTAAATACAGCACAAAAATTTCATGAGAGTTTCCCTGATTATGAGCCAACTCCACTTGTAAGACTAAAAAACCTTGCTAAGCAATTTGGCGTAAAAGACATATTTGTAAAGGATGAATCTTATAGGTTTGGCCTTAATGCTTTCAAAGTTTTGGGTGGATCATTTGCTATAGGCAAGTACATAGCTGATAAGTTGGGAGTAGATATCGAAGACCTACCATTTGAGAAAATGATTTCAGATGAGGTGAGGGAAAAACTTGGAGAAATAACTTTCGTAACAGCTACAGATGGTAACCACGGAAGAGGAGTAGCATGGACTGCTCACCAATTAAAACAAAAATGCGTTGTACTCATGCCAGATGGATCAGCACTTGAAAGACGTGATAACATAAGAGCCCTAGGCGCTGAATGTGAAATAATGGAAGGCCTAAACTACGATGCCTGCGTACGTCTTGCAAGCAAAAATGCTGATGAAAAAGGCTGGGTCATGGTTCAAGATACAGCTTGGGAAGGTTATGAGAAAATCCCTACATGGATAATACAAGGTTATGCAACCTTAGCAAAAGAAGCTAATGATCAATTAAAAGAACTTGGACTTAAACCAAGTCACGTATTTGCTCAAGCAGGTGTGGGTTCATTTGCAACTGGTGTAACCGGTTACTTCTCATCAGTTTATAAGGGAGAAGAAAAACCATTTATAAGTGTAGTAGAACCAGAAAAAGCAAATTGTAACTTTATCACAGCTAAGGCAGATGATGGCAAGATTCACAATGTAACTGGCAAGATGGATACAATAATGGCAGGTCTTGCTTGTGGTGAACCAGTAACAGTTGGCTGGCCAGTCCTACATTCTTATGCAGACGCATTTTTATCAGTACCTGATAATTCAGCAGCAAGAGGAATGAGAATTTTAGGCAATCCTCTAAAAGACGATAAGAAAATAATCTCTGGTGAAAGTGGAGCTGCAACAATGGGCCCTCTTTCAGAAATCCTACAAAGAAAAGACTTAGAAGAAATCAAAAAAGATTTAAAACTAGACGAAAATTCAGTAATTCTATTAATCTCTACTGAAGGAGATACAGATTACGAACACTACCTAAGAGTAGTTTGGGATGGAATATATTCAAACGAAGCAGAATACAAATACACAATTCAAAGATAATAAAAATAATAAATATAAGGAGAGAAAAATGACACAAGACATCAAAAAATTAATCGACGAACTACAAGAACTAGACCACAAGAACCTATTTGGTGATGACTTCTTCCATACATGGGATAAATCACAAGACGAACTAAAAGCTATATGGAAAACAGCTGACATCCTAAGAGCAATGAGAGAAGAAAATATCTCTCCAAAAATATTTGATTCAGGACTTGGAATCTCATTATTTAGAGATAACTCAACAAGAACAAGATTCTCCTTTGCTTCAGCTTGTAACCTACTTGGGCTAGAAGTACAAGACCTAGACGAAGGCAAAAGCCAAATAGCTCACGGTGAAACAGTTAAAGAAACAGCTAACATGATCTCATTCATGGCAGATGTAGTAGGTATAAGAGATGACATGTATATAGGTAAAGGCTATAAATACATGAAAGACTTTTCAGAATATGTTCAAGAAGGATATGATGACGGAGTTCTAGAACAAAGACCAACCCTAGTAAACCTACAATGTGACATCGACCACCCAACCCAATCAATGGCAGACCTTAACCACGTAATTCACGAATTTGGTGGAATCGAAAACCTAAAGGGCAAAAAAGTAGCAATGACATGGGCATACTCACCATCATATGGTAAACCATTATCAGTTCCACAAGGTATATCAGGCTTATTTACAAGACTTGGAATGGATGTAGTATTAGCTCACCCAGAAGGATACGAAATAATGCCAGAAGTAGAAGAAATAGCTAGAAAAAATGCTGAAGAATACGGCGGAAGCTTCACAGTAACAAACTCAATGGAAGAAGCATTCAAAGATGCTGACATAGTATATCCTAAATCTTGGGCACCATTTGCAGCTATGGAAGAAAGAACAAAACTATATGGCGAAGGCGACCAAAAGGGAATAGACGAATTAGAACAAAGACTTCTTGAACAAAACAAAGACCACATGGATTGGGAATGTACAGAAGAAATGATGAAGCTAACAAAAGATGGAAAAGCTTTATACATGCACTGCCTACCAGCAGATATCACAGGCGTATCTGCAGAACATGGTGAAGTAGCTGAATCAGTATTTGATAGATATAGAGTTCCTCTATATAAAGAAGCAAGCTTCAAACCATACATCATAGCAGCAATGATTCTTCTACAAAAGATAGAAAATCCAGAAGAAAAACTAAGAGAATTAGTAGACAAAGCAAACAAAAGATTAGACAAATAAGAATAAAGGGAGGATATAATGACAGAATTTAAAAATATTGATTTTGAAGCTATAAAAGCAAAAGCAGGCGAATACAAAGAAGACATGGTAGCATTCCTAAGAGATTTAATCAAACTAAAAGGTGAATCTTGTGAAGAAGGCGATAAGGCAAAAAGAATAAAAGAAGAAATGGAAAAAGTAGGCTTTAACAAAGCTTGGATTGATGGCCAAGGAAACGTACTTGGTGAAATGGGCGAAGGAAAAACACAAATTGCCTTTGATGGTCATATAGATACAGTAGGTATCGGAAACATAGATAACTGGGAATTTGACCCATATGATGGATTTGAAGATGAAAATCTTATAGGCGGACGTGGTGGTTCTGACCAACTAGGTGGACCTGTAGCATCAGTATATGGAGCAAAAATCCTTAAAGATCTAGGCTACCTAAATGAAGATTATAGAGTGCTAGTAACTGGAACAGTTCAAGAAGAAGACTGTGATGGTAACTGCTGGCTATACATGATTGAACAAGAAGGAATCAGACCAGAATTTGTAGTATCAACAGAACCAACAGACGGCGGAATCTACAGAGGTCAAAGAGGAAGAATGGAAATGAGAGTTGATGTACAAGGTATATCTTGCCACGGATCAGCTCCAGAAAGAGGAGACAACGCAATCTACAAGATGGCTGACATCCTTAAAGAAATCGAAGCATTAAACGAAAACCCAGCAGATGATTCAGTAGAAATCAAGGGTCTAGTAAAAATGTTAGATGAAAAATATAACCCAGAATACAAAGAAGCAAACTTCCTAGGACGTGGTACAGTAACAACAAGTCAAATCTTCTACACATCACCATCTAGATGTGCAGTAGCAGACTCATGCTCAATCTCACTAGATAGAAGAATGACAGCTGGTGAAACATGGCAGTCTTGTATAAAAGAAATAGAAGATCTACCATCAGTTAAAAAACATGGTGCAAAAGTATCAATGTATGACTACAAGAGAGCTAGCTGGACAGGCCTTGAATATGAACAAGAAGCTTACTTCCCAACATGGGTAATTCCAGAAGATCACAAGGTAACAAAAGCACTAGAAGATGCTTACAAGAACCTATACGGTGATAAGAGAATAGCTCCTCCAATAGCAAAAGAAGAAGAAAAAAGAGCAGCTCGTCCACTAACAGATAAATGGACATTCTCAACAAATGGTGTTGCTATAATGGGTCGTCACAACATCCCAACAATAGGATTTGGACCAGGAGCAGAAGACCAAGCTCACGCACCAAACGAAGTAACATTCAAACAAGACCTAGTAACATGTGCAGCAGTATACGCAGCTCTTCCACTAGTATACACACAAGAAAATAAATAATATTTGAAATCAAATAGGAGTTTACAATGGATGTAAAAAACACTCAAGTACAAAAAGGCGATATTGTAGATTAAAAAAAGCTGGATTAGAAGAAATCAAAAAGTACAATAACGACTATAACGATATGAGTGCTCCTATACCATCAAATAAAAGAGATTGGCGAACTAAAGACATCGCCAATCTCTGGATTGGTATGATAGTATCTATCGCAGTTTATCAAGTAGCAAGTGGTTTGCTTGTTTCTGGAATGAGCTGGGGGCAAGCATTATTTACCGTTGTATTAGGACATACTATAGTTATGGGTGTAGCTATAGCTTTAGGACATTTTGGAACGAAGTATGGAATGACATATCCTACGCTTAGTAAAATCGTTTTCGGTAATAAGGGTACTATATTCCCTTCGATAATTAGAGCGGTTCTAGGTGTTTTTTGGTTTGGAGTTCAAGCTTGGATAGGTGGGCAAGCAGTCTATACTATTATTGGCGCAATATATCCAAACTGGTTAAACATGGGATTTACATCGCAATTCATTTCATTCATAATATTTTGGATAATGAATGTCTATATTGCAGCTTCAGGAAGTAAAGCTGTAAAACTACTAGAAGGGGTTTCAGCTCCTATTCTTATAGTTTTAAGCTTAATTGTAATAATTTGGGGGCTTTCAACAGCCGACTGGAGTTTAAACGCTTTATTAAATGTAGAAATTTTAAAAGCGGATCCTAATGTTGATTTTTGGAAGCTATTTTGGCCAGCACTTTCTGCGATGATTGCGTTTGATGGAGGTATTGCATTATCAATGCCTGACTTTACAAGACATTGTGTAGACCAAAAATCTCAAAGTGTTGGTCAAATAATAAGTGCTCCTTTAATGACATTTTATATATCATTTGTTGGAATGTGTGGTACAGCAGGTGGGCTACTAGCTTTTGGTGATGAAATTTGGGAACCAGCTGTTTTGGTTGGTCATTTTCCAAGTGTAGCAATAAGGATAGTTTTTTCTATTTTCATTATTATGGCTGTATTAACAACAAATGTAGCTGGAAACCTAATACCGCCAGTTAACATTGCGGCAACATTGACTAAGAATAAATTTAATTATAAGACTGTAACTATAGGAGTAGCACTATTAGCTTTATTAGCACGCCCATGGGATTCACTTTCAAGTGCTTATAATTTAATATTTAATGTTACACAATTATTAGGAGCATTAATTGGTCCGATTTCAGGAATATATCTTGTTGCATATTTATTTGACTATAAAACAGAAATTGATATTGTAGATACCTACAGAATTGATGGCGGAAAATATTTTTATAATAAAGGATGGAATATACCTGTTATTATATTATTTTTAGCTATGACAATACTTATATTTATTGGAAAATATGTAGAAAGTTTGTCCTGGATATTTAATAATGCTTATGTATTTGGTGTTATCGCAACTGGAATCTTATATTATATATATATAAAATTTATAAGAAAGTAAAATATTGGAGAAAGTATGTCTATAATTATAAAAAACGCAAATTTATTTGGTGAAAATATTGCAGATATAAAAATCAATGATGAAAAAATTGAAGCTATAGGACATAATCTGGACGAAAAAGATTGTGAGATATATGATGCAAAAAATAGACTTACACTACCAGGTGGAGTCGATGTTCATACTCATATGTCTTTGGATTTAGGACAATATGTAGCTGTAGATGATTTTCATACAGGGACAAGAGCTGCTGCTCATGGTGGAACAACTAGTATTGTTGATCATATTGCTTTCGGACCAAAAGATAGCTATGTTTCCGAAATGATAAAACATTATCATGAGCTTGCAGATGGTAAAGCTATAATTGATTATTCTTTTCATGGTGCACTTCAAGATGCTAGAGAAGAAACTCTAAGACAAATTGAAGAACTCCATAAAAATGAAGGAATTGTTTCGGAAAAAATATATACCACATATGGTGGAAAGATAAATGATGATGAAATATTAAGGGTATTGAAAAAAGCTAAAGAGACGGGAACAGTCGTTTGTATTCATTGCGAAAATGATGGATCAATTCAAGAACTAAGAGCTGAAACAGAAAAAGAAGGCAAGTTAGATCCTATCTATCATGCAAAAACAAGACCCGCAGAGACAGAAGCTGAAGCAATTAATAGACTCATTTATTTATCTGAAATAGCTGGCTTTCCAAAATTATATATAGTTCACACATCTACAGAACTTGGTTTAAGAGAAATAATTAAAGCAAGAAAAAGAGGGGTTAAAAATCTCTTCTGCGAAACCTGTACCCAATATTTAATGCTAAATGAAAATAAGTATATTGAAGGCGGTAACGAAGAAGGTATTAAATATATCATGGCACCTCCATTGAGAAAACAATCAGATCAAGATTTCTTATGGGAAGGAATTAGAAACGGCCATGTAAACGTAGTAGCTACTGATCATTGTCCATTCTTCTACAAAACAGAAAAACTACCTCACAAAGATAATTTTCTAACTTGCCCTGGTGGTATACCTGGTGTTGAAGAAAGAGTTGAATTAATTATTAGTGAAGGTTTAAGAAGAGGAATTAGTTTAGAAAGACTTATTGAAGTATTAATGATCAATCCTGCTAAAATTTTTGGTTTATATCCAAAGAAAGGAAATATAATTCCTGGAGCAGATGCTGATATTATAGTATTAGATAAAAAAGAATATATTATAAAACAAGAAAATAGACATTCAATTGTTGATTACACCACATACGAAGGAATGAAATCAGATTATGAAGTAGATACAGTTTTATGCAGAGGTAATTTCATTCTCAAAGATGGTGAATACCTTGGTAAACAAGGTTATGGACAATTTATTAGAAGGAAGTTTAATGAATAAAAAAATATTAGTAGCTCTTGGGGGTAATGCCTTAGGCAACACCCCTACTGAGCAAAAAGAAGCGGTAAAGATAACAGCATCTGCAATAGCAGATCTAGTTAAAGATGGTTATAAGATAATAGTATGCCACGGCAATGGACCACAAGTAGGCATGATAAAACTTGCCATGAGTGCTGGAAGAAGTATAAATGACAAGGTTCCTTATATGCCATTTGCAGAATGTGGGGCTATGAGCCAGGGCTACATTGGCTACCACTTACAAAATGCACTTGAAAATGAGTTTATAAAAGAGAAAATCGAAAATCCAGTGGTTAGTCTTGTAAGCCAAGTAATGGTAGATGCTGAAGATCCAGCTTTTTCTAATCCAACTAAGCCAATAGGAGATTTTTATAGCGAGGAAGAAGCTAAAAAATTAGAAGAAGAACATGGCTTTGTTATGAAGGAAGATGCTGGTCGTGGTTATAGAAGGGTAATTGCAAGTCCAAAACCTGTTGATATAGTAGAAAAAAGAGCTATAACAACCTTATACAATAGTGGTTGTGTAGTTGTAGCAGCAGGCGGTGGCGGAATTCCTGTAATCATGGAAAATGATGAATATGTTGGAGTTGATGCAGTAATTGATAAGGACTTTTCATCAGCAAAACTTGCAGAGCTAGTAGATAGTGATGTGCTTGTAATTTTAACAGCTGTTGAAAAGGTTGCCATTAACTTCGGTAAGGAAAATCAAGAAGACCTTGATAAACTTAGTGTAGAAGAGGCGCAAAAATATATAGGAGAAGACCAATTTGCAAAAGGTTCAATGCTACCAAAAATTGAAGCAGCATTAGAATTTGTAACAAGCAAAGATGGTAGGAAAGCAGTGATAACAAGCTTAGAAAATGCCAAAGAAGCCCTAAGCGGCAAGACAGGTACTTGGATAGGTTAAGGAGAAAACCCCATATAATTTCAAACAATTGTATGGGGTTATTTCTTTAGGAAGGAAGTAAGTATGAGTGAATACATGAGATTGATAGAATTTCCCAAGCTTATAGAATGGGCCTTGGAAGAATATAAAAATGAGGAAAGCGTATTTTCTATATCTAAAGAAAAATTTTATAAAAATACAAGCGGAAAAAGCCTAAAAACTGTTTTTGGTGATGAACTTGGTTCGGCTGTTGGTCCTGCAGCAGGTCCTCACACTCAGCTTGCCCAAAACTTGATAGCATCATATCTTGCAGGTGGTAGGTATATGGAGCTTAAGACATGTCAGATAATGGATGGGGAAGAGCTCATGGCAGCCATTCCAAAGCCATGTATAAATTCAGAAGATGAGGCCTACAACTGCGAATGGTCTACAGAGCTTAAGATAGAAGATGCAGCAGCTGAATACATAAAGGCAGAAATTGCCATAAGAGTCCTTGCCAAAGAATTTGGCATAGCAGATAAAAAAGATTTTGTTCTAAACATGTCTGTTGGCTACAATCTTGAGGGAATTAAATCTCCTAAGGTGGATAATTTTATAAATTCCTTGATGGATGCAAGTGAAACTCCAGTTTTTAAGGATGCTATTGCATATTTGAAGGAAAATATCGATAAATTTGAAAACGTTAATCTAGAAGATATAGAAGCAATAGATGGTAAGGTTTGTAATTCTATGACCCTATCAACCATGCATGGTACACCAGCAGGTGAGATAGAAGAAATTGCTGCATATTTGATAAAGGATAAGGGCCTAAATACTTTTGTTAAGTGCAATCCAACCCTTGTTGGATACGACTATGCAAGAGAAATTTTAAACAAATTGGGCTATAAATACATAGACTTTGATAAGGCCCAGTTTGATCATGACCTAGGCTTTGATGAATCTATAGAGATATTTACGAGATTATTAGAATTAGGTAAGGATAATAATTTAGTCTTTGGTTGCAAATTATCAAATACCTTCCCAGTTATCCAAAAAAGAGGAGAACTACCAAGTGATGATATGTACATGTCTGGTAGGGCCCTACTTCCTCTAACAATTTCAGCAGCCTATAAATTATCAAAGGCCTTTGATGGTAAGCTTCCAATGAGCTATTGTGGTGGTGCCGATGGACTTAATATAAAAGAAATATTTGAAATTTTTAACCAACCTATCACAGTATCAACTACACTTCTAAAACCAGGTGGTTATTATAGACTAAAAGAATTAGCTGAGGAAACTGAAGAGCTTTTGGGTAGGGACTACCAAGGAATAGATAATAAGAAGCTAAAAGGCTTAGTTGATAAGCTTGATTCAATCGACCTTTATAAGAAAAATCCAAAGCAAAGACTAAGAGCAAGAAATTGGCAAAGTGATCTTCCTTTAGTTGATTGTTACTTAGCACCTTGTAAGGAAGATGGCTGTCCTTTAGGTCAACAAGTTTCAGCCTACCTTCACTATGCAGAGCTTGGAGATTATAAAAAAGCGATGGAGATAATTGCAATTGATAACACAGCTCCTTCAATACTAGCAACAACTTGTTATGAATTTTGTAAGAAAGCCTGCACTAGGGTTGACTACGAGGCAGGAATAAATATAAGAGATGTCAAAAAAGAAGTCGTAGATGCTTACTATGACACATATATAGAAAATCTTAAGTCAAGCCATATAAAGACTGAAAATAAGGCAATTATAATAGGTGGAGGTCCTGCAGGCCTAGCAGTAGGAATCTTTCTTAGAAGAAATGGCCTTGAAGCTAAGGTCTTAGAAAAATCAGACAAGCTTTATGGCTATGCCAATGAACTTGTAAGTGAAGAAGTCATAGAAAAAGATATAAGACTTCTTGAAAAAGTCGGAGTAGCTTACGAATTAAACAATGACCAAGCAATAGATATTGCTAAATTAAAAGAAGAATATAAGTATCTAATAATAGCAACAGGTTCAAAGTCTAATATTGATAATCTCAAAGACCAAGGCGTAAGCATTGATAAGAAAATAAATTTACTCGATACTAAAGAATCAAATATAGAAAATGTCTACTTTGCAGGAGACATAACCAAGGGAAGAAAATCAATTGTAAATGCAATAGCAGACGCCAAAACAATTGCCAAGGATATACTCAAAAAAGAAAATCTTGAAAATGATTTTATAGAAGTTTCTTATGAAAAACCACTTGATCAAATAATAAAAAGGCGTGGCTATTTAGAGCTTCCAAAAGAAAAAGATGCAGCTAGATGCCTATCATGCGATAATATTTGTGAAATATGTACAGAAGTTTGTCCAAATAGGGCAAATGTTGCAATCTTTGTAGACGGCTTTAAAAATAAAAGACAAACAATTCACTTAGATGGTCTTTGCAATGAGTGCGGCAACTGCGAAAGTTTCTGCCCACACAAGGGAGCCCCTTACAAGGATAAGTTCACAGTCTTTAAAGAAAAAATGGATTTTGATATGTCAGAACAAATAGGAATCCTTAAAATCTCTGATGATAAGTATTTGATAAGACTTGCAAATAAAAATGTAATAGAAGCAAAAATCGATGACCCAAGAATCGATGAGACTTTTGTCAAAATAATAAAAGCCCTAGAGGCCAGGTATTCTTACTACCTATAAGGAGAAACAATGATAATAAAGGCAAAAACCATAATCACCAACGATGAATCAAATAATTTCTACGAAGATTCAGCAATCCTCATTGAAGGAAAAATCATAAAAGAAATTGGTGATTTTGAAAAAATAAAAAAAGAAAATCCAAATCAAGAGATAGTAGATTTTTCAGATAAGCTTGTAATGCCAGGGCTTATTTGTGCCCATTCTCATTGCTATTCAGCCTATGCTAGGGGAATGAGCGTCTCAAACCCAACAGATAATTTCTTCCATGTTCTAGAAAATCTCTGGTGGGCCCTAGATAAGAAATTAACCCTAGAAGATGTTAGGCTAAATGCCCTTACAACCTTTATGGAATCAATCCATAATGGGGTAACCACAATAATAGATCACCACTCAGGACCTAACTCAATAGAAGGCTCCCTCTTTACCATGGCAGATGCTGCTAAAGAGCTTGGAATTAGAGCTAGTCTTTGCTATGAGGTATCAGATAGGGATGGCCTAGATAAGAGAGATTTGGGAATAGCAGAGAATATAAATTGGATAAGGGAAGCAGAAAAACACGATGATATGCTAAATGCCTTATTTGGCCTACATGCATCCTTTACCCTCTCTGATGAGACTTTAGCTAAATGTCAAAAAGCCATGGAAGGATTCGACAATGGCTACCATGTACACATAGCAGAAGGAATTGAAGATGAGTGGGAAACCTTTAAGATTAGTGGTAAAAGAGTGGTAGATAGGCTAGATGCCTATGAAATATTTAGGCCAAAGACCCTATCCATCCACAATGTTCATATAAATGAAAGAGAGATGGATATCTTAAAGGCAAGAGACGCAATGGCAGTTTTTAACCCACAAAGCAATATGAATAATGCGGTAGGAGCTCCCCCAGTCCTAAGGATGCTTGATAAAAATATCCTCCTGGGCCTTGGAACAGATGCCTATACAAATGATATTTTTGAATCAATGAGGGTTGCAAAAGTATTGCTTACACACGAAAGCCACGACTCAACCAAGGGCTTTGCTGAAGCAATCAAACTTCTGTTTGAAAACAATCCAAAAATAATGGATAGGTTCCTGAAAAATCCTGTAGGAAAGATTAAGGAAGGTGCATACGCTGATATAATAGCCCTAGATTATGACCCGATGACTCCTCTAAATGGAAACAATTGGATGGGCCACGCCATATTTGGATTAAATGGTGGACTAGTAACAGATTCAATCATAAATGGAAAAATCGTAATGAAAGATAGGGAAATAAAAACTATCGATCAAAAAGAAATACACGAAAAATCAAGACAAAGAGCAAAAGAAATATGGCCTAAGCTCTAGGCAAAAATAAACAAGGAGAAATTATGCAAAAAAATACAACTGGCCCCGTATCAAAATCTTTATTTGATATAGATGGTAAGCCTGATTTAAAGAAATCTTTTCCTATAGCCCTTCAGCATTTGCTAGCGATGATTGTGGGTAATACACTTCCAGCAATCGTTTTAACAAATACTTTGGCTAACACTGACCACGCCCTTACTGCGGCTCAGTCAATTTATCTAATCCAAGCAGGAATGTTTGTAGCAGCTCTTGCCACCTTCCTTCAGCTATATCCAATTATAAAACTAGGTCTTGGATCTAGACTTCCAATGATAATGGGTGTATCCTTTGCTTATATCCCAGTAATTAACTCTGTTGCTGTCAAGTATGGGATTGGAGCAGTTTTTGCTTCACAAATAGTAGGCGGCGTTATAGCCTTCCTTGTGGGAATGAATATCAAAAGACTTTACAAATTTTTCCCACCAATGGTCTCAGGTACTGTAGTTCTTACTATAGGTCTTTCCCTCTACTCAGTAGCCCTAAACTATATGGCGGGAGGAAATGGAAATCCTAACCAAGGTGCTATGGTTTATTGGATTGTAGCCCTTATTACCCTTGCTGTTGTTCTAATTTGTAACATGTTTGGTAAGGGCCTTGTAAAATTATCAGCTATCCTTATTGGTATTGTTGCAGGCTATATTGCATCTCTATTTTTCCACATTGTTGACTTTTCTAAGCTTGCAGATGCAGCTTGGTTAACAGTTCCAAAGATTATGCCTTTTAGCCTAGACTTCCACCTAGATGCTTGCATAACTATGGGTGTAATGTTTGTTGTAAACTCTATCCAAGCGGTAGGAGACTTCTCATCTACAACAACAGGTGGACTTGATAGACAACCAACAGAAAAAGAGCTTGAAGGTGGAATCAAGGCCTACGGTCTTACAAATATGGTATCTGCCTTCTTCGGTGGTCTTCCTACAGCTTCTTATTCACAAAACGTAGGTATAGTATCACTTACAAAGGTAGTATCAAGAGCAGTTCTTAGACTTACAGCTATCATGATCCTTATAGCAGGATTTATTCCTAAATTTGGTGCCCTAATGCTTTCTGTTCCACAAGCGGTAATCGGTGGTGCGACAGTAACAGTATTTGCGCAAATCACCATGAGTGGTATGAAGTTAATCACTTCTGATGAAATGAGTGTTAGAAATGTGACCATAACAGGTCTTGCCATAGCTCTTGGTATGGGTATCACTCAAGTTAACCCAGTAGCCCTAGAGCAATTCCCACAATGGTTCAGGATGATATTTATATCTTCACCAGTAGTAATGTCAACTCTAATAGTCTTCTTCTTAAACATAATCTTACCAAAGAAAACAATAGAGGAAGAAGCTCGTGAAAGAGAATTGATGGATAAAGAATAAAATGTTTAACCCTTCAGTTTAAAAATTGGAGGGTTATTCTTTTGGGAAAATTAAAAAATACTATAATTTTTTATGAAAATGTGATATATTTATACTAATAAGAGCCATTTAATTAAAGAAAGGAAACATAATGTACGTAGGTAAAAAAGTCAAAAGGGTAGATGCTTTTGATAAGGTCACAGGTAGAGCCAAATTTACAGAAGATCTTATCCCAAAAGATGCATACACCGCCAAAATCCTCCATTCAAATATTGCCCATGGTAGAGTTTTAAATATTGATACTAGCGAGGCAATGAAGGTCGCAGGCGTTGTAAAGATTGTAACTTGCTTTGATGTGCCAAAAATCCAGTTTCCAACAGCAGGCCACCCTTGGTCTACAGAAAAGGAACGTCAAGATGTGGCAGATAGACATCTCTTAAATGAGCATGTAAGATTTTACG
This sequence comes from Anaerococcus kampingae, assembly GCF_046365475.1. Taxonomy (NCBI): domain Bacteria; kingdom Bacillati; phylum Bacillota; class Tissierellia; order Tissierellales; family Peptoniphilaceae; genus Anaerococcus; species Anaerococcus kampingae. The sequence goes on along the minus strand of NZ_JBGMEF010000015.1, from coordinate 3,526 downwards.
GAGATGACATAGCTGTAGTTATTGGTCGTGATGAGATAGCCTGTAAAAGAGCCTTAAAAAAGATTAAGGTTGAGTATGAAGAGTATCCAGCAAATTTTGATCCAAAAGAATCTATAAAAGATGTCAAAGTCCCAATTCATGACGAATGTCCTAACAATATCCTAAAGCATACCACAAATAACAGAGGTAATTTCGAAGAAGCAATAAAGGAAGAAGGCCTAATTAAAATTGAGGGAGACTATGAAACTCCAATAATTTCCCATTCACATTTGGAAAACCCAGATGTTTATGCCTACGAAGAGGCAGGCAAAATTGTAGTTGTAGCTTCCACTCAAATCCCACACATAATTAGAAGAGTAATAGGCCAAGCTTTAGGCATAGGCTGGGGCAAGGTCAGGGTTATAAAACCATACATAGGGGGAGGCTTTGGAAATAAACAAGATGCGCTATATGAGCCACTTTGTGCCTTCCTAACAACCCAAGTAGGTGGCCATCCTTTAAAGCTTCTTCCAACTAGAGAGGAGACTTTTGTTTCAACTAGGACAAGACATTCTATGAAAATCCACCTCGAATCTTATGTTAGAAAAAATGGTGATTATGTTGCAAGACGAGTTGAAACCTACTCTAATGGTGGAGGCTATGCTTCCCACGGCCATTCCATAGCAGCCAAGGGGCTTAACTGTTTTCATCAGTTATATCCTTGTGAAAATATCAAGGGCGATGCTTACTCGGTTTATACAAATCTTCCAACAGGTGGTGCTATGAGAGGCTATGGTATTCCTCAGGCTATGTTTGCCTATGAATCCCATCAAGATGATATAGCCAAGGCTCTCGGCATGGATCCGCTTGAATTAAGACTAAGAAATGTAATGCCAAAGGGCTATGTTGATCCATTCTCACATAATGAAAATTATTACGATTCCTTCAGAGATTGCCTAAATAAAGGTGCTGAAGCCATGGATTATTATGGCAAGAAGGAAAAATATAAGAACCAAACCGGTAATATCAGGTATGGGGTAGGATGTGCTGTTTATTGGTACAATACAGGTGTTTTCCCAATATCACTAGAATCTTCATCTTGTAGGATGATTGTAAATGAAGATGGGTCTGTTCAGATGCAATTGCCTGAAACAGAAATTGGCCAAGGTGCTGATACAACCTTCACTCAGATGACAGCTGACTATCTTGGAATGAAAATAGAAGATATTCATATAATCTCAACCCAAGATACAGATATATCCCCATTTGGTTTAGGTGCCTACGCATCTCGTCAAACCTATATGGCAAGTTTTTCCATAACAAAAACTGCCAAAGAGCTTAAAGCAAAAATCTTAGACCAGGCTTATCTACAGACAAGGATAACCCCAAATAACCTAGATATCGTAAATTCAAATATAGTTAGAAAAGAAGATCGTAGGATCCTTCTAACAATGGAAGAACTTGCTACAGAAGCCCTTTACACCCTAAAGACTGAAAACCAACATATTACAGCAGAAACAACCCACACAGTAAGGACTAACGCTTATTCCTTTGGGGCAAGTTTTGCTGAAGTCAAGGTCGATATAAATCTTGCCAAGGTTGAGGTCCTTAAATTAATAAACATTCACGATGCTGGTAAGATTATAAATCCACAGCTAGCAGAGGCTCAAGCCCACGGAGGCATGAGTATGGCAGTAGGTTATGCCCTAACTGAAGAGATGAAATACAATGACAAGGGTAGGATTTTAAATGACAACCTCCTTGATTATAAGTTAGGTACAATTGCAGATACACCAGAATTTGAAGTTCACTTTGTAGAAAATCCAGAACCAACTTCACCATTTAATACTAAGTCCTTAGGAGAACCACCAACATGTTCTCCAGCCCCTGCAATTAGAAATGCAGTCTTAAATGCGACTGGTATTTCTGTAAATAAGATACCAATGACCCCACATGTCCTCTTCCCACTCTTTAAGGAAAAGGGACTAATAGATAATGACTTATAAGGAGGATTAGATGTACGATATAAGAGAAATAAAAGAAGCCTATTCTATAGATGAGGCTTGTAAATTACTAGCAGAAGATCCAGGCCTTAAAGTCATAGCAGGTGGTACAGACCTTCTAGTCAAACTAAGGGAAGGTTCAATTGAAAGCCCAAAGCTTTTGTCAATTCATTTGATAGATGACCTAAAGAAAATAACCATTGATGATGATGGAGATATAGAAATAGGGGCTCTTGCCACTTTTACAGAAATAGCAGAAAATCCAATTATAAAAGAAAACCTTCCAGAACTTGCAGAAGCAGTCCTTACAGCAGGTGGTCCACAGCTTAGAAATGCAGCAACAATTGGGGGTAATGTTTGTAACGCAGCTCCTTCTGCAGATTCTGCTCCAATGCTATTTTGCCTAGAAGCCCTTGTAAATATCGTAAGTGCTGAAGGAAATAGGCAAGTGCCTATAACAGAGTTTTATCTAGGTCTAGGTAAGGTTGATCTAAAGGATAAGGAATTTGTAAAAAGCTTTACACTTAGAAAAGAAAATTATGAAAATTATATAGGGAAATATTTTAAATACGCCATGAGAAATGCCATGGATATAGCGACAAGCTCTTGCGCTACACTAGTTAAACTTGATGATGATTTAAAGATAGAAAAAATCAGGGCTTGCTACGGAGTTGCATCAGTAATTCCTGTTAGGGCCTATAAGGCAGAGGAAGAGTTTGTTGGCAAAGTCTTAACAGAAGAAAATATCAAAGCCTTTGCTAAACTTGCCCTAAAAGAGCTATCACCTAGAGATTCTTGGAGAGCGAGCAAGGCTTTAAGGACTCAAATCTTATATGAAATATGTGTACGAAATCTAGAAGCTATCCTAAGTATTTACAAAGGAGAAAATGATGAAAATTAAACACAGCAGGGAATATGGTCCTTTTGCTCCGAGAATAGATGAATTATCTGATATAGATCCTTCCTATAAGAGAGTAAGGTGTACATTAAATGGCATACCAGTTGATAAGATGGTCGATACTAGGGCTAGCCTTACAGATTTTCTAAGAAATGACTTTGGTCTTACATCAGTTAAGAAAGGTTGTGAGGTAGGAGAGTGTGGAGCCTGTTCGGTCTTAATCGATGGAAAAAGCGTCGATTCATGCCTATATTTAGCGATTTGGGCAGAAGGAAAAGATATCTGGACAACAGAAGGTCTAGTAGCAAGCGATGGTTCAATATCAATTATCCAACAAGCCTTCATTGACCAAGCTGCAGTCCAATGCGGTTTTTGTACACCAGGTTTTATAATAACAGCCACAGAGATAGTAGCTAGGGGGCAAAGGTATGATAGAAGTGAGCTTAGAAGACTTTTAGCCGGAAATATGTGCAGGTGCACAGGCTATGAAAATATCCTGAGAGCTGTTGAAGAGGCTATAGAAATTGAGATAGAAGCTAGAGGGTAAATATACTTACTTGCTGATAAAATCTGAACAAATATTTAAAAGAGCAAATCCCAGGGATTTTTCCTGGGATTTGGGTCTGTAAATAATTTTGTGTATCAA